>JBKJYG010000355.1:0-4955 GCA_046715905.1 Hyphomicrobiaceae bacterium
GAGCACGACGGGCCTCGCACGCATCGCTGGTGAGGTGACGCGCCAGGCAACAACCATCGGCTACGTAAACGCCTTCAATCTGTTCCTCTGGGCCTCGCTGCTCGTCTACCCACTCATTGCGCTGATCGTTTGGCCGCCGTCAGGCTACCGGCCACGCGTTTAGCCCAAAACTGTTCGCACGTCGGTAGCTGTCCCTGCTTGTCGACTGGCCTCATTCGCAAAACACGTCCCCCATCGTCCGCATCTTCTTCGCCGCAAGTCGAGCGACACAAAGCTCAGCTGGGTCATGGCAGCCCCCTCGAACCAATGATACCACTGTGCCATGATCCAGCGGCTGTTCAGAGGTTCCCTAATGTCTTCGAATATGAATTGTCAGCTGACTTCAATTGGCGGATGTACCTGGCAGCCAGAGTGCAATTTGCGGAAATGCCACGATCAGGACCAGCGTAAAGATCATCGCAACAAAGAACGGCAACACGCCGACGAAGATATCGGAGATCGGCGGCTCGACGCCGGGACCGGCAAGCTCCCGTCGCATGGCATGCAGAATGAACAAGTTCATGCCGACCGGCGGCGATACGATCGCGATCTGGACGAGCATCACGATGATGACGCCGAACCATACGAGATCGACGCCGAGCGCCTTCAGCATCGGCAGCAGGATCGGCACCGTCGTCACCACCATCGAAAGTTCTTCCATGAAGGTGCCGAGCACGATGTAGAGCACGCAGATCATGATCACGACCTGCATCTTGGTCAGCTGCATATCGACGACCCATTTGCTGATCTTGGCCGGTAACCCGAGGAACGCCAGGACAAACTGCAGAACGAACGCACCGATCAATATGAACAGGATCATCGCCGTGGTCCCGGCCGCCGCCAGGAAGGTCTCACGCAGCATGGAGATGCTGAGCCGCCGATTGAGCGCGGCGATGAGGAAAGCACCGCACACACCGAACGCCGCCGCCTCGGTCGCCGTCGCGACGCCGGCGTAAATTGTGCCGAGCACCATACCCATCAGGAACACGATCGGGATCAGTGCGGTGAGCCCCGTCAATCGCTCCGCCCAGCTGGAAGGGGCAGCCTTCGGCGCGATCTCGGGGTTGCGGAGCGCGTGAATGGCAATGAGAAGCATGAAAATGAAGGTCATCAGAAAGCCCGGGACGAACCCGGCGAGATACAATTTGCCGATCGATTCTTCGACAAGGACGCCATAGATGATGAAAACGATGCTCGGCGGAATGAGGATTCCGAGCGTGCCTCCGGCAACAATAGAGCCGAGCGCAATACGTTCATTGTAGCCATACTGCTTCAGGAACGGCAGAGAGACGCGGCCGATGGTGGCCGCCGTAGCAGCGCTGGAACCCGAGATGCAGGCGAACATCGCACAGGCCGCAATGTTGCTGTGCAGAAGGCCGCCCGGCAGTGGGTTCAACCATTTTGCGAGCGTCGCGTACATGCTTTCGGTGACACCCGAGCGCAGCAATACCTCGCCCATGAGAATGAACAACGGCAGAGCCACGAGCGTAAACGAGGTGGTCGTGTTCCAGGGCACATAGCCGAGCACGTCCCACACCGGTCGATCAGCGAAAATACCGGCCAGAATGAGGCCGCCCAGCCCCATGGAAACCGAGACATAAATGCCCATCCCGAACAGGACGGTAAGGATGCCGATGAGCGCAATGCCAGACATGGTGTGGGCCTCAAACGTCGAACTGGGCTGGAGCGGCAGCCGTTTCGGCGGCCCGGATTTTTTCGAGGCCGGCCGGATTGAACGTGGCAATCACGAGCGTCATGACGCCCTGCAGCGCCAGCGCTGTGAAGCCGAAAGCCATGGCGCTCTGGGGCACCCCAATCGGCATCTGCAGCACACCCGGGCTTTTCGATCCAATCGTCAAAGAATCGATCGCGAGCCCCCAGCAATTATAGGCCAGCATAATCGCGAACGTGGTCAGCAGCGCCAGGGCGATCCAATCGAGCAGCCGGCGCACTTTCGGGCCGACGAAGCCAAGCAACAAATCGACACGGACATGCTTGTCGATCGTCAACGTGTAAGCGAGTGACCACGTGATGGCGAGACACATCACGTATCCCGCGATTTCGTCGGTGGCACCGCTGTAGAATCCGCCATAGCCGCGGCCGAGTACATCGGCAGTGATGAAGAAGGCGAGGACTGTCAGTAGCCCACCACCAATTACCGCCATGGCCACGCTGACGCGTTCCATCGCAATGAAGACTTGCATGAGGGCGCCGTCTCGGCTGCCTTCGGCATACGACGACATTGCGACCTCCTTCGATCGAACAAGAGCGTCACGCCCCCTATTGCCGCGTGACCGTGATCGTGTCGTTTTCGTCTCAGATGGTGAAGCCGGCGATCGGCGCCAGAATCTCGTTGAAGTCCTTGGTTGTCTTTTCGCCGACCCGCTTCGACCACTTTGCCGCGACGGCATCCTTGCCGATTTTCTTCAGGGGCTCGATCCACTCTTTCTTGGGCTCGGTGAGTACGGTCATGCCCTTGGCCTTGGCGAGTTCGACCCCATATTTGTTGTTGATGTCACCAATCTCCCAGCCCTTTTGGGTCAGCGTCGGCGCAATTTCATCGATCACTTTTTTCAGGTCGGCGGGAAGCTTGTCCCAACTCTTTTTACTCACCACCGTATAGGCAGGTGAGCTGCCGCACATGATGTCGGTCATGTACTTGCAAACCTCGTAAAGGCGCTGCCCTTCAACCTGGTCGGGTCCTGTGATGCCGCCCTGGATGGTGCCGCGCTCGAGCGCCGTATAAAGGTCGGAAACCGGCATGCTGACCGGCTCGCCGCCGAGCGCTGCAACGAAGTCCGCGAGGCCGACCGAGAAGGTGCGAATCTTCTTGCCCTTGATGTCCTCGAGTTTCTCCATTGGGAACTTGGAGAAAAGATAGACCGTGTTGTAGTTGAAGTGCGAGATGATACGGCCGCCGATGATATCCTCACGAGGCGAGATCACTTTCGGCACCCAGGCATCGACTCCCTTGCGCGAAGACGCATAATCCTGGAAGGCGCCGGGAAGCTGCGGCGCCTCAATGGCGGGAAAATCGCCACCGACATAGCCTGCAACAATGTCGGCGTAGTCGACGAGGTTCGCCTTCAGCGTGCGCAACAGTTCCTGGCCTGAAAGGCCGAGCTCTGGCAAAGTCGTTACGTCCATGTTGAGGCGGCCGCCGGATTTGGTCTTGATCTCGTCCAGCAACCAAGGCCAGCGATGCGACCACGCTGCGCCGACGCGATGCGTCGTAACGGCTTTCCAGGTGATCTTGTCTTGTGCCAGCGCGGTGCCGAACAGCGCCGGCGACGTAGCCAGGGCCGCAGAGCCTGCGCCGAGCCCGCCCATCGCCTTTAACAGCGACCTACGATCCGTCGACATGTTGTTTCCTCCATCTTATGGTCTGCCGCTTACGCCGCGCTTCCTCGATTTTACTGAAAGCTGACAGGTTCACCTTCAGCAATCAAGGGTACATCCTGGTCGCTATTTTCCGGCTGACAGGCAGCGCCTCTCGGAAGCCTCTGGAAAGGCAACTCGATCGCATCGGATCGAGCCCGCGCCATCTGCACGATTGAGCCCGGCGGTTGTCCGGTTGCGCCTATGCCGCTCGACTTTGGCCTCCGTAGCATCTCGGTCGCGACAACCGACAATCGCAGCAGGTGGCGGCATGCACGAGAACACTTATGATTTCATTGTTTCGGGCGCTGGATCGGCCGGATACGCGGTCGCGGCGCGCCTGTCGGAGTCGGGCCGCTATCGCGTGCTGCTCGAGGCGGCCGGCGCGACAACCACCCTTGGATCGACATTCCCGTCGGCTATCACAAGCTCGTCACGCACGACACGCTTAACTGGAAATTCGAGAGCGAGCCCGTCGCGGGCCTCCACGGCCGCACGTCCGACCAGCCGCGCGGAACGATGCTGGGCGGCAACCGTATTAGACCGGTCAGCAAGCGTCGGCTGCAATTAAAGCAGCTCGATCTTGCCAGCACGCAGCTCAAAACTCGTCGAAGTCATGCGCCTCGGCTGTGGCGGCGCCATTGCGGCGCGGCTCGAACCTGCGGGCCAGCACGCCGTGCTGGCGGTGCACCGGGTTGATGGCGGCTGGCCTGGACTTGGGCGCGACGCTCGCAGCCGAGTTGCCCACCGCCACGCCAGTCTTGAAGAATGCCACCGCTTGGCGCAGCTCGTCTACCTGGGCCTGGGCCGATTGCAGCGCCGCGTTGGTCTCCTCGACCAGCGCCGCGTTCTGCTGCGTCATCTGGTCCATGTTGCTGACCGCCTTGGAGACCTGATCGATGCCCCCCGACTGCTCCTGGCTGGCGGCGGCGATTTCGGCGACGAGGCCCGCCACCTTCTTCACCGACTCGACGATCTCCATCAGCGAGCTGCCGGCCTGCTTGACCAAGCCGACGCCGACCATGACGTTGGCGTCGGAGCTGACGATCTGGTTCTTGATCTCCTTCAGCGCCTGGCTGGAGCGCTGCGACAGGGCGCGGACCTCGTTGGCGACGACCGCGAAGCCGCGGCCGTGTTCACCGGCGCGTGCCGCTTCGACGGCGGCGTTCAGCGCCAGGATGTTGGTCTGGAACGCGATGCTGTCGATGACACCGGTGATGTCGGCGATGCGCTTGCTCGAGGCGGTGATCTCGCTCATGCGGTCGATCACCTGCACGACGACCTGGCCGCCCTGGTGCGCCGCCTGGCGTGCCGAGGCCACCAGCGCGCCGGCCGATTGCGCCGAGCTGGCGCTGTCGCCGACCGAGCGGGTCACCTCGTCCATCGCGCTCGCGGTGCGCTTCAGCGACGCCGCGGCTTCTTCGGTGCGCCGGCTCAGGTGGTGGCCACCGCCGGCGATCTCTTCACTGGCTTGCGCAATGCGGTCGGCCGACTGGCGGATGCCGGACACCAGTTCGCCGAGCTGGCCACGCATGCCC
>JBKJYG010000356.1:0-5298 GCA_046715905.1 Hyphomicrobiaceae bacterium
ATCCTACCTGCGCCTACCAGTTCAAGAGCGATGGTTATTTTTCCGGTGCTCGAGCGGATTTCGCAGCCCTGTTGCCCCCCGACCCCGAAGCATCCGTTCTTGAAATAGGCTGCGGGACCGGTGCAACGGGCCGCTTGGTGCTGGCCTCGAAGAAAGCCCGGCATTATGCTGGCGTCGAACTGTTTCCGGCCGCTGCCGAGCAAGCCCGATCCGCGATCAGCGAGGTTGTAGAGGGAGATATCGAGCGCCTTAAGCTGCCGTGGGGTCCGCAAACATTCGATGCCCTCATCCTGTCGGAGGTGCTCGAACACCTGGCTGATCCCTGGGCCGTTGTCGGCCGCCTGTCCGGGCTCGTCAAACCCGGCGGCATGGTGCTGGCGAGCTCACCCAATGTCGCGCATTGGCTGGTGATCCGCGAGCTGCTGCGGGGCCGCTTTGAGCTCTCCGACCGAGGCGTGTTCGACCGGACGCACCTTCGATGGTTCACGCCCGGGAGCTACCGCGCGATGTTCGAAACGGCGGGCTTCGATGTCACTTGCGTTTCTCCCGTGACGCCGTTCGCGCGTCGCACGCGCCTCCTGCTGAGGCTAACAGGCGGCGCGCTTGACCATCTTTTCATGACGCAAATAGCGCTTCAGGGTCGCCGACGCGATCCGTTCAGCTGTCGACCAGAAGGGCGCCTATGCGCTCGATCGCCTGTTTGATGTTTTCGGTCGAGTTGGCGTAGGAAAACCGGATAAAACCTTCGCCGTGAATGCCGAAGCTCGTCCCAGCCACCGTCGCCACGCCGGCCTCCTCAAGCATCCGGTTCTGCAGCTCACGGGCGCTCATCCCCGTTCCAGTCACATTTGGAAACGCATAGAAGGCGCCGCCCGGATTGACGCAGGTAAAACCGGGGAGCTGATTGAGCATCGGGATGATGACGCGGCGACGCTCGTCAAAGGCCCGCACCATGCGATGCACGGCATCCTGCGGTCCTTCGAGTGCGGCAATGCCCGCGAATTGAGTCGGCGCGTTGACACAGGAATGACAATTCACATTCAGCCGCACGACGTGGTCGACGAGAGCACTGGGCCAGACCGAGAAGCCAAGCCGCCAACCCGTCATGGCATAGGTCTTGGACCAGCCGTCGAGAACGATGAGACGGTCGCGGATTTCGGGATATTTGAGAAAGCTTTCGTGCTGTCGGCCGTCGAACAGCATTTGACTATAAATCTCGTCCGATAGAATGGCGACATGAGGGTGGCGGGCGAGACCCGCGATCAGCTTGCGCACTTCCTCCGGCGGCACCGCGCCACCGGTTGGATTGCCGGGACTGTTGAGGATGATGAGGCTGGTGCGTGGCGTGATTTGAGTGAGCACCTCCTCCGCCTTGAAGGCAAACTCGTTCGCCTCCCGCAGCACGATCGGCAGCGGCTTGGCGCGGGTGTACTGGATCATGGAGCGGTAAATTGGAAACCCCGGATCGGGATACATGATTTCGACGCCAGGGGTGCCGAACATCATAATTGAAAAGAACATCGTCGGCTTGCCGCCCGGCATGATGACGACGAGGTTGGGATCGACCTCGACACCGTGGCGGCGGTGAAGATCCCGCGCCACCGCCTCTCGCAGCGGCAGAATGCCGTTGGCCGGGGTATAGCCGTGGTGACCGTCCTTCAGCGCCTTGATCGCTGCCTCGACAATGTGGCCGGGCGTCTGAAAGTCGGGTTGCCCGATCCCGAGATTGATGATGTCGCGGCCTTGACGCTGCAGCTCACCAGCGCGGGCAAGCACCTCGAAGGCGGTCTCGGTTCCCAGCCGGGTGAGGTTCTCAGCGAGCAGCATGGGGTTTCCTCCGGGTGTTCAAGCGCACTTATGCACGGGCTCGGGCCTCTGGAAAGAGGCGTCGCCTGCTCAATCACATGCCCGATGTTCAAGACGCTTCCCTCGGCTTACAATCGAGCGCACTGCATAATGAGGAGGCGCACATGAAGCTGTTGCACGTGGCCATCGCCATGATGGTGGCATGTCTTCCGACACCTCTGATTGCCGATGACGATGATCACGGCATGGCGCCGGAGCGGCTTCAGCGCATTGCCCCGGCCATGATGAAACAAGTCGAGCGCAACGTCTTTCCGGGCGCCGTGACGATGATTTCCCGGCGCGGCGAGATCGTGCATTCCGAGGCGCATGGCTTCCTCGATGCCACTAAGACCGTTGCCATGCCCAAGGATGCCCTGTTCCGTTTGGCCTCGATGACCAAGCCAATCGTATCGGTTGCCGCCGTCATGATGATCGAGCGCGGCGATCTCAGCCTGCACGAGCCCGCCTTAAAATGGTTGCCGGAGCTGAAGGACGTAAAAGTCGAGACGCGGCGCATTGATAAGGACGGGCAGGAGGTTGTGGAGGACGTCGCGCCGATCCGACCCATTCTGGTGCATGATCTGCTTCGGCATACGGCGGGTTTCGTCTACTCCGGCTCCACCAAATCGCCACGCGTCAAGGAGATGTACCAGAACGCCAACATCGAGGCCCGCAATGCCGAGATCAGCGGCGACGACATGCTGAAAGCGCTCGGCTCAATTCCGCTGGTGCATCAGCCGGGCACGTTCTGGGAATATTCGATCGCGGTCGATGTGCTCGGATTGTTGCTGGAACGTGTCGCGCAAAAGCCGCTCGATGTGATCTTGAGGGAGATGCTGTTTGATCCGCTCGGCATGACGGAGACGAGCTTCCGCCTTCCCGGTGACAAAATCGCCCGCGTCGCCGCTGCGCTGCCCAGCGATCCCTTGGCAGCCGACATGGAGAAATCCTACGCCATTCATTTCAATCCGGCCGCCAAAAGCTATTTGCGCGGCGGCGCCGGCCTGATCGGCACGGCTGCGGACTACATGAAGTTCGCGCAGATGGTCGCCAACGGCGGCGAGTGGCAAGGCCGCCGGTATCTGTCTCCCAAGATGACCGCGTTCATGTTGTCCGACCACACGGCGGGCATGGGCGGCACCACAATCTCGACCACGGGGCCGGGATACGGCTTCGGCCTGGGCTGGGGCGTCCGGCTGCAGGACGGCATGGGCTACGTGCCCGGAACCAAGGGCGATGCGATGTGGGCCGGCGCCTGGGGGACGAGCTTCTGGGTCGATCCCGAGGAGGGCCTGGTTGGTTTGCTCATGGCTCAGAGCCCCTCGAAACGCACGGATACGCGGATGCTGATGAAAAACCTGACCTACGGCAGCCTCGTGCGCTGAGCAGGGAAGATTGCTCGAAGGGCCGCGTTAGTGAGGGTTCGTGCTCCGCATCGATCATTTGCGCATCGGCACCATCCCTCCTTTGTCGTTCTCCGTGCCGGCGGGGGAATGCCTGGCGGTCGAGGGACCGTCCGGATCTGGCAAAACGCGGTTGCTGCGCGCCATCGCCGATCTTGATCCGGCCGAGGGTCAGATCTTCCTGGATGGTGCCGAACGCCGCGAGATGACGGCCCAGAGCTGGCGTCGCAACGTCAGATACGTCTCAGCCGAGCCAGCCTGGTGGGCGGTCACCGCGCGTCAGCATATGCCGCCGACCGTCCGGCTCGACCGCCTGGTGATGGGGTTAGGCTTGCAACCGACAGTGCTTGATCAAGCGGTCGGCGAGCTCTCGACCGGCGAACGGCAGCGCCTGGCCCTGATCCGCGCGGTGGCCGATGATCCCAAAGTCCTCCTCCTCGACGAGCCGACGGCTGCGCTCGACACCGAAAGCGCGGCGCTTGTGGACGAGTTGCTACGGTTCGAGTTGCTGGCGGGGCGGCGCGTGCTTCTGGTCAGCCACAACGCCTCCCAGATCGCGCGCCTGGCACACGCACGGCTCGAACTGGCCAGCCCACGCGCATCGCCCCCTGGCCCCGGCACAACCTAGGTGTCGCCGGGCGCTGGCTCAGGCAGCCTGACGAATACGCGTCAGCACCGGCAGGATGTAGCGGCGAAACTGGGCCGGGTTTTCACTCATGGGGAAGTGCCCGAGCTGCTCCATGATCGTGACTTCGGCGCCAGCGATCTTGGCGCCGGTCCGCTGCGTATCTTCCGGCGTGCACGAAAAATCGTACTCGCCGGTGAGGAGGTAGAGCGGACAGCGGCGCGTGTCGATCTTGGCAACCACGCCGCGGAGATCGCCATCGACGCGGTAGAAATGCAAGTCACCCTTGAAGACGCCGGGCCCTCCGCACTTGTACATCCACAACGTCTCATGACGGCTTGCGGCCGGGCTTTGCGGCGCCATCATGCCGGACACGAGCGCCGCGCAGACCTCGCCGCCATGCACGTCGGGGCGATGAAGCCACTCGGTATCATACCAGGGCTGCTGGTAGTCCGCACACTCAAGACCGACCAGCGCCCTGAAGCGCTCGGCATGAGAAGCCGCCAGATTGAGCACCAGGCGGCCGCCGATGGAACAGCCCATGACCACGGGACGCTGCAGCGCCAGCGCATCGCAGACGTCGAGCACCATCCGCGTGTAAGCATCGGTCGTGAGGACATAGGTCTCCGTCTCGAAGCCCTCGGGGGGCAGGGACTTGCCGTGCCATGGCATGTCGAACGCAATGACCCGGTAGTGCCGGGTGATATCCGGATCGTTGAGCAGATGCCGAAACTGTCGGCCATCAGCACCGGCGGTATGCAAACAAACCAGCGGAATGCCCTCGCCCGCCTCCTCGACATAGAGGCGGTGTGCACGTCCCGATAGCGGCAGATGCAGGTAGCGGCCGATGATCGGCTCGAAACGTGGCTTCACTTTGCCTCGCTCGGCTGGCTGGCCGCATCCGATGCGGAACGCGGGGAAGCCAGCACATCCTTGATGAACTGAAGATTGGCCATGAGCGGTTGCAGATCACCCTCGATCCGCGCCGCGCCGCGCTTGGTCATGGCCATGATGTCGTTCCAGCCCGGGCGCGGATAGGGTTCGAGGAACTGACGCCAGCCCTCAGCTTCGGCACGGATGGCAAACGACCAGGGTCGCAACAGGAACGGTCCGCGCGCCACCGCCGTGACGGCGCCCGCGACGACGCTGACGACCAACGTTGCAGAGCCGATCCCGATGGCGAAATCGGCCGTCAGAAAGCGCCCGCGTGAGGCCAGCGCTGAACCAGATCGCACCAGGTCTGGAAGTGCCTCGAAGCGCGAGGCGATCGCGAGTTCGAGACCATCCGAAGCCGGCGCGTCCTGCTGCATGACGTGGGGGCTCCATCCGGTTAGGCGGACTCATAAAACGGGCCAGACGCTCCCGGCCAGCGAAACCGCGCCGACGAGCGACACACCAGCACCGGCAATCCTGACCCAGGACGGA
>JBKJYG010000357.1:0-5001 GCA_046715905.1 Hyphomicrobiaceae bacterium
CGTCTGGAGTTGCGCCACCGCCGGCCTGTCCCGGATGTATATGTTTTGATTTGTTCTCTACGTCAAGTGCACACTTCCCCGGAATTGCACTGCAACATCGTCAAAACCTCTGCAGTCGGTTCTGAACCTCGAAAACAACAGAAACAAACTTTAAATATTCCTTAAAATCGTTCTTCGGCGGAACTTCGGACGTGAGACTTAAGTTTATCGCGCGATCCCACGTTTCCAGAAAGGAAAAATTAACAATGAACAAGACACTTCTGGCGACCAGCTTCGCGGCCCTCGTTGCCGCGTCTGGTTTAGCCCTCGCGCAGGCTCCAACCGCCCCGTCGGGCGGCGACAAAGGCGCAGCCCCGTCCGCGGGAGCACCCCCGTCCGCAGGCACCTCCGAGAAGAGCGGTGGCTCATCGGCCGGAACGTCCGACAAACAAGCGCCGAGCAGCTCGACCGACAAGAAAGGCACCGCCGAAACCCCCAGCAAGGACGGAACTAAAACCGGCCAGTCGTCCACGCCGACCACCAAAGACACGCCCAAGACGGGTGAGAAGAAAGAGACCACAAGTCCGACCAAGGACGCTCAGAAGTCGGGTGACTCGAAGACCGGAGACTCGAAGACCGGCGACTCGAAGACCGGCGACTCGAAAACCGGTGACTCGAAGACCGGCGACTCGAAGGCCGGTGATAAGGACGCCACCAGCAAGAGCACCGCTGACTCAAAACAGGGTGGCTCGCAAGGCAGCGTTTCCCTGAATTCGCAGCAGCGCACTCAGGTCCAGTCGGCGTTCTCCAAGCACAAGGGTCAAGGTTCGTCCAACGTAAACATCACAGTCAACGTCGGTGTCGCGGTTCCCCGCACCGTTACGCTTGTGGCCGTGCCTGAAGACATTGTCGTCATTGTCCCGCAGTATCGCCGGTACCGGTTCTTCATCGTGGAAAACCGGGCTATCATCGTCGACCCCGACACCTATGTCGTGATCGAAGTCATTCAGCTCGCCTAACGGTTCAGGAAGCAATGCAAATGGGCCGCGCCTCCTCGTCCGGGGACGCGGCCCATCGTCGTTTTGCGAGGCCTGAGGGGGTTCGCATCGACCGCCGCGTTGCCTTGGACTCAAGCAGCGCGCAGGAATTCTGGTATGCCTTAACGCGCCAGCCCACTACTGTTGCGTCAGAGCCGACCCACCCGAGGTCTCGTCATGGATTTCAGTGCTCTCGATCTGGCGCGCTTTCAGTTCGCATTCACGATCGCCTTTCACATCATCTTTCCCGCCTTCACGATTGGGCTCGCAAGCTATTTGGCCGTGCTCGAAGGCTTGTGGCTGTGGACACGGCAGGACGTTTATCTGCGGGTCTTCAATTTCTGGTTGCGCCCATTCGCGATCGTGTTTGGCATGGGTGTCGTTTCCGGGCTCGTGATGAGCTACCAGTTCGGCACCAACTGGAGCGTGTTTTCGGACAAGACCGGTCCTGTGCTTGGGCCCCTGATGGCCTACGAGGTGATGTCCGCATTTTTCCTGGAGGCTGGCTTTCTCGGGGTTATGTTGTTCGGCCGGCAGAAGGTCGGGCCAGCGCTGCATTTCGGGGCCACGATTCTGGTCGCCATCGGCACCCTCTCGTCGGCGTTTTGGATCTTGTCGGCCAACAGTTGGATGCACACGCCCGCCGGATATGCGATCGCGGCCAACGGCCAGTTCGTGTCGGTCGACTGGTGGAAGCTGATCTTCAACCCCTCGTTTCCGTACCGCCTCGTGCATATGGTGCTGGCGGCCTACTTGACCACAGCCTTCGTTGTCGGCGCGGTGGGAGCTTTCCACTTGCTGCGCGATCAGAATAGCCACGGCGCACGCGTGATGTTCTCGATGGCGCTTTGGATGGCGGCCGCGGTCACCCCCATCCAGATCCTGGCTGGCGACCTGCATGGGTTGAACACACTCGAGCACCAGCCCATGAAGATCGCAGCCATCGAGGGTCTTTACGAGACGCAGGCCGGCGCTCCCCTGACGCTGTTCGGCTTTCCCGACAACGCGGCGGGTCTGACGCGGTCAGCCATCGAGGTGCCCAAACTCGGCAGCTTCCTCCTCACGCATGATTGGAACGGCACGGTTCGAGGCCTCAAGGATTTTCCACGGGCCGATTGGCCCAACACGGCGCTGATCTTCTGGACGTTCCGGATCATGGTCGGCATTGGCTTCGCCATGCTGGCTATCGGACTCTGGAGCCTGATCTCCCGCTGGCGGGGCGGGCTCTTTCAAGCCCGATGGCTGCAACGGGCCGCGGTACTTATGGGACCGTCGGGCTTTGTCGCGCTGCTCGCCGGATGGATCACGACAGAATCAGGACGCCAGCCTTACACCGTCTATGGCCTGCTCCGCACGGCCGATAGCGTGTCGCCCATCGCAGCACCCGCCGTCGCCGCATCGCTGATAAGCTTCATGATTGTCTACGTCCTCGTGTTCGGGGCGGGCACCTACTACGTGCTGCGCATCCTGGCACGCGACCCCGACGATCCCAACGCCGGCCCCGAAACGTCCAAGCCAATGCGCGCCGCCGGCGTCAACCCTGGTCCGGCGCAACGCGCGGGCGGAACCTAACCGGGCTGTCAGGAGACGATCATGGTGCTCGATCTGGCGTTTGTGTGGGCTTTGCTGATCGCATTCGCGGTGCTGGCCTATGTTGTGCTGGACGGATTCGATCTGGGCATCGGCGTGCTGTTTTTGTTTATCGAGGGCACGCCCGACCGGGATACCGCCATGAACTCGGTGGCGCCGGTTTGGGATGGAAACGAGACCTGGCTGATCCTGGGCGGCGGCGGGCTGCTGGCGGCCTTCCCACTGGCCTACGCCATCGTGTTACCGGCCCTCTACGCGCCGCTGATGGCCATGCTGCTCGGGCTTGTCCTGCGCGGCGTTGCCTTTGAGTTCCGTTTTCGCACGGAAAGAGCCAAAGTCATCTGGGACTGGTCCTTTGCCGCAGGGTCGTTCATCGCCGCCTTGGCGCAAGGCATCATGCTGGGCGCCTTCATCCAGGGCATCAAGATCGAGGGCCGCGCCTACGCGGGTGGCTGGTGGGATTGGGTCTCGCCGTTCAGCCTGATGACGGGAGTGGCCGTGGTCGTCGGCTACGCACTGTTGGGCGCGACCTGGATCATCTTGAAAACCGAAGGCCCACTGCAGCAGCGCGCCTTCCATCTTGCCCGTGGCCTGGCGGTGGCGCTGGTGGTGGCGATCGGTCTCGTGAGCCTGTGGACCCCCTTCCTCGATACGCCCATTCTCAATCGCTGGTTCAGCTGGCCCGGCATCATCTACGTGGTCCCGGTGCCATTGCTTACGGCACTCGCCGCTGCGCGATTGTGGTGGTCGCTGGCAGCCAAGCACGATCGAGAGCCCTTCTTGGCCACGCTGGCCTTGTTCGTCCTTTGCTATATTGGCCTGGGGATCAGCCTTTATCCCGATATCGTACCGCCTAAAATTACGATCTGGGATGCCGCGTCTCCCGACCGCAGCCTGTCGTTCATGCTGGTCGGCGCTGCCGTGCTCATCCCTCTCATTCTGGCTTACACGGCCTACTCATACTGGATCTTCCGGGGCAAGGTTGACCCGCAGGGCGGGTACCATTGAACGAAGGGCGGCCATCACCCGACGACGCCACGGCCGAGCGGCCTCAAGCCTCGCCGGCGCGCGCCTCCAAACTGATGTGGTTCTTGGCGCTGTGGCTTGCTGGGGTGCTTGCAGTGACAGCGGTGGGGCTCGTTGTGCGGCTGGCATTGCGCAGCGCCCTGTAGGAGGTCTGCCGGGCGCTCAAAAATCCAAGATCTCGCGCACGAACGGAAGCGTTGCCAGTTCGCTCCGGTGCAGAGCGCCCACGTCGTAGCGACCCGGCAATTCGATTTCGACTTCCCGCCCGCCCCGTGGATCGGCCACCTCGATGGCGATGCGGACGATACCCTTGCCCGGTCGCAGCAGGCTCTTGACGTCCGCAAAACCCGCACCCTTGCTCGGCAGCACGCGGCTGTCGACGATCAGGCGCAGGCCCCGCTGCACATTGGCCGCAGCCTCCTCGAGGCTTTCGAGACCCTGCACGCGCAGCTTGACGGTTTCGCCGTCGCGCTCGGCTTCGACGGACAGCAGGACGGCCGTACCCGGGACCAGAAGCTCGCGGCTGCGGGCCAACGTTTCGGAGAAGATCACGGCCTCGAATTGACCCGTGGCGTCGGAGAACATCGCGAAGGCGAATTTGTTGCCTTTCTGAGAGCGCCGCTCCCGGATCGACACCACGATCCCCGCGAGCCGTCCGGCGGCAGCCTGCGAGCCGGCGCCCGACTCGAACGCGGTGTAGCGCTGGACACCAAGCTTCGGCAGCACGGCGGCGTATTGATCGAGCGGATGACCGGACACATAGAAGCCCACCGAGGCGAACTCGTTCTGAAGCTTTTCCATGGGCGTCCAGGCTTTGATCGGCTTCATGTCGATCCCGGCCGGCTGCGCCCCAAGACCGAACAGATCCGACGTGCCCGAAGCCTTGTCGGCGCCAAGACGCTGCGCCAGGGCCATCATGTTCTCGACGTTGCCATGCGTCAGGGCGCGGCTGGGCTCCAGATCATCGAAAGCCCCCGCACCCGCCAGCGTTTCCAGCGCGCGCTTGTTGAGAAACTTGGGGTCAATACGGCGTGCGAAATCCGAGATGGTGCTGAACCGTCCCCCGGCCTCACGCTGGGCCACGATCGACTCCACGGCGGCCCGGCCGATGTTCTTCAGAGCGGCCAGAGCATAGCGGATCTGTCCGCGATCGGCGCCGGGCTTGGGGGGATCGACCAAGAACTCAACCGCCGAACGGTTGATGCAGGGTGGCCTCATCTCGATGCCCGAGCGCCGCGCCTCGGAGGCAAACATCGCCAGCTTGTCCGTGTTCGAGATCTCGAGCGTCATCGAAGCCGCTAGAAATTCCTCGCGGAAATTGGCCTTCAGATAGGCGGTGTGATAGGCGATCAGCGCGTAGGCGGCGGCG
>JBKJYG010000358.1:0-3152 GCA_046715905.1 Hyphomicrobiaceae bacterium
TCGCAGGTCAGGCTTCGATGACGAGATACTCGTCCTCGACGCCGACCTTGAACGTCTCGGCGACGTAGGGTCCCTCGACGAGCCGGGCGCCGGATTCGACGGCAACGTCGTAGGTCATGAGCCGCAGCCGACGCGGGTCGCACCACGAGCGGCCGGTCTTGATGTCAAATTCCCACTGATGCCACGGGCAGCGCACGATCTCACCCTGTCGCGAGTGTTCGTAAGCGCCGGGTTCGCGGGCCTCCACCAAGCCCGTGATGCGTCCCTTGGACAGGCTGCCGCCCTTGTGCGGGCATCTATCGGACAGAGCGTAGAACGCCCCATGCACGTTGAAGATGACCACGCCGCGGCCGTCAATGGTGACGAGCTTGCGGCCGCCTGCGGGAATTTCGGCGGCCCTGGCCACAACGTGCCGCGCCATCTCAGATCCTGTACACCGCAAGGCCGTTGGCGGCGCAAATCTGCCGGTGCCGCTCCGGCGGGACGCCAGCGGGAAACGCGCGGAACGGGTCGTCGAAATCCCAATGCGGATAATCGCTGGCGAACAGCAGCCGGTCCCAGCCGATCCACTCCATCGTATCCAGAACGTGACGACGGTTCTCGGGCTCTTCCATCGGCTGCGTCGACACCCAGACGTGCTCTCGGATGTACTCGGAAGGACGGCGCTTCAGGTGCGGAACCTCGCCGTGCAAGCGTTCGTGCAGTTTGTCGAGACGCCAGGCGAGGGCTGGCAACCACGCAAATCCGCCCTCGACCATGACCACCTTCAGCTTGGGGAAGCGCTCGAACACCCCCTCGATCACCAGGCTCGTCACGACCGTTTGGCAAGAGGTCGAGTGGCCCGAGCCCTCCTCGATGTAATAGGATGGCCAACCCGCACCCGATACGGGATGCCCGCTGGTGCCGAAGACGTGGAAGGCGACGGGGAGGTTATAACGCTGGGCCGCCTCGTAAATTGGCCAGTAGCGCCGGTTCCCGAGAGGCTCGGACGAGCGTGTCAGGCAGAAGACCTGGCCATAGTCGCTGTCCGCGCCCAGGCGCTCGATCTCGGCCGCCGAGGCCGCGCCGTCCTCATAGGGGATCACGATCCCGGCCTTGAGGCGCTTGTCGCGCCGGGTGAACGCATCGCGCTGCCATTCGTTGGTGGCGCGGCACATGGCGGCGGAGAACTCGAGGTTGAGGTCACCCTGACCCGTCGGGCCCAACGGGCCTAGCATGCCGACCTCGACGCCGTAGGCATCCAGATGCTGCCGTTGCATGAGGTCCAGACTGGAGCCCGGCCGGCCCCCTTCATCGGGCCAGGCGTCGCGGCGGCAGGCGAGCGGCGCCGACTTCGGATAAGGCTCGACGGTGGCGCTGCCATGCTTGCGCCGGAAGCCATAGGTGCTGAGATAGTCCCACCACGCGTTCGAGAGGTAGGGTCGCAGATCCTGCAGCGACTTCACGGCCGGATGAATATCGCTATCGATCACCGCCAACCGGTTGGAGGGCTGTTCGGACGGTCGCTCGCTGGCGAGCGGGAGCGGGGTATCAAGCGGCATCAAAGCCTCCCAGGCGCGGGTAGGTGGCCAACGGATTATCGATCAGGATCTTCTGGCGCATCGATTGATCAACGCCCAGCGGCAGCATGCGATCCCCATCATACTGCCAATGCGGGAAATCGCTCGAGAAAAGCAGCATGTCCTCGGACGGCAGCTGGTCGAGAATCCGGCCGATCATATCAGCATTGTCGGGCGCGTCGAAGGGCTGCGTGGTGAGGCGGATATGATCGCGCACGATCTCGCGCGGCGGGCGATCAATCCAGGGCACCTCGAGCCGGACGCCACGCCAGAACTTCTCGAGCCGCCACAGGTAAGGGGGAAGCCAAGTGACGCCGGATTCGATGAGGACCGCCTTCAGCCCGGGAAACTTGACGAACACGCCCTCGCACACAAGGCTGCCGACCTGGGCATGAAATCCCGCGGCCTGGGCTGCGTAATCCTCAAGGTGGAAGCTCGGCCAGCCCGATCCGGTGACGGCATGATGGTAGGTCGAGCCGGCGTGGATGCCCAGGGTCAGCCCATGGGTCTCGGCGGTTCGATAAATCGGCCAGTAGTGGCTCTTGCCGAGCGGCTGCTCGCCGAGCGCCAGCATCAGCACCTGCACGAAGCGGCGATCGGCGGCGCAGCGGTTGATCTCGTCGACGGCCAATTCCGGGTTCTGGTAGGGAATGACGATCGAGGCCCGCAGCCGGGGATCGCGGTCGAGCCATTCGGCACGCATCCAGTCGTTGACCGCGCTGGCGAAGGCGGCCGCCAGGTAGGGGTCGCGTATCATCTGAACGGCATAGATGCAGTTGCAGATCGCGTGGGCGAACCCATGCCGGTCGAGCAGCGCGCGCGCCATGCGGCCTGGGTCTTCGTCCGCTCGCTCCGATCCAGACTTATAGTCGGGTCGCGTGGTCAGGGGCGAGTTCAACGGATAGCCGATGGTCTCGAAGCCCTCGATGCCCCGGACCTCGACGGTCTCGCGCCAATAATCGTTCATGTACGGCTTAAGCGCGTCGATATTGGGGACGCGCGGGTGCACGTCGCAGTCGATCGCCCCTGTCCAGTCGCCGTGCACGCAAAACTCCGCAGCCGCAATCCGGACCGCCATTGTTCCACGGTCGGGCGCGAGATACCAGCCCCGCGACCGTCACTGCAAGGCAGTGACGTCAGTTCGCGAACAGGCCGGCGAACGGATTGAAGGCCTCGCCTTTGGGTGCTGCAGCGCGTCCCTTTTCAGCGCGCTTGCCGCCTTGGCGGGGTGTCGGTTCGCCGTCCGGCTCGGACGCGATCGCCGCCGTCGCGAGCTGCACGGTGCGTCCGGAGATGGCCGAGGCGAGGCGTCCATCCATGCCATAGAGGTCGCCGAACGTCTGCAGGCGGCCGGTCTCGTCGGCTGCAGCGGTGAAATAGGTGATGTGGACCGGGATGGGTTTGGTCAGCGAGACATCCGTTGTTGACCCGCTTGCAACCAGGCTTTGAATCTTATCTGCCCCCCAACCCTTGTCGTGTTGCAGGAGGATTTCGGCAAATCGTAACGGGTTCTGCACCCGCATGCAGCCGTGGCTGAAGGTGCGGGTCGCGCTATTGAACAGGTGCCGCTCGGGCGTGTCGTGCATGTAGACG
>JBKJYG010000359.1:0-3625 GCA_046715905.1 Hyphomicrobiaceae bacterium
CCGGAGACACGTTTCGGGCCGCCGCCATCGATCAGCTCCGCGTGTGGTGCGAACGCACGGGGGCGACCCTGATCGCGCGGCCGGTCGGAAGCGACGCCTCGGCGTTGGCCTTCGACGCTCTGAAAGCCGCCCAAATCAATCCTTACGATGTGCTCCTCATTGACACAGCGGGCCGCTTGCAAAACAAGGACAGCCTGATGGAGGAACTGGAAAAGATCATCCGGGTGGTGAGAAAAATTGACCCATCGGCACCACACGAGGTTATCCTGGTCCCTGATGCCACCACCGGGCAGAACGCCTTGTCGCAGGTGGATGTGTTCCGCAAACGTGCGGCGGTGACGGGTTTGGTGATGACAAAGCTCGACGGCACCGCGCGCGGCGGCATTCTCGTGGCGCTTTCGGCCAAGTATAAACTTCCCGTGTTTGCCATTGGCGTCGGCGAGGGCGTGAACGACTTGCAAGCGTTCGATGCCGATGAGTTCGCCCGTGCCATAACGCTTGGTTGAAACACGGGGATCTCACGCAGTGGTGAGACGTTTGACCTTACGGTCGCAGTGACTTCAGCTTGGACTTGGGTTAAAAGATCATCGTTCATTTGTTGCAGTTTCGAGCTTAAGGCAATCCGGCACCTTCGCCGCTAGTATGTCACACGGCGGCTCTTGAGCTGCGCATAAGGGACGATGACTTTCATGATTGGCTCAAGGCGCTCGTATCCGTTCAATAGCGAGCAGACGATTAATATTATCGGAGAGGTTGGCCCTCTCGTCTCAATGTTCGTCGTCAACGGCTTTTATGGCATTGAAGCCGGCACCTATGCGCTGATCGGCACCACGATCCTGTCGCTTATCATGTCGCTGATCGTCCTCGGCCGTCCTCCGATCATGCCCTTCATCGCTGGAGCGGTGAGCGTCGTGTTCGGGACCCTGACCCTCGTCACCCACGATGCCATGTGGGTTCAGATCAAGGTGACCGTCTTCAACACGCTCGTCGCCTTCATGCTGTGGGGTGGCCTTTATACGGGCAAGAATTTCTTTCATTTCGTATTCGGCAAGACGTTTCACTATACACCGGCCGGTTGGTACAAGCTTACGCGCAACGTCGGCTGGTTCTTCCTTTTCACGGCCATTATCAACGAGGCCGTAAGGCTGGGCTGCGCCGATCTCAAAATTCTGGCGCTGAACCGCGTGCTGACAGGCGTCGACATCTGGATCCTGTTCAAGCTGGTCATCGTGATGCCCGTAACGGCGGTTTACTTCTGGTGGCAGATCCGGCGCTTGCAACAGTACCGGTTGCCCGATCCGAATTAAGCGATCGAGCGTCGCGGCCAAGACTGAAGGACGACAGCATGCAGGTGCAGGTTATGGAACCCAAGTCGGTCAAAGCGGAGCCATCGGCCTCGAAACCGCACTCGGTCAGCGGCGTGATGCTCGATCTCGCCCCGTTGCTGGTGTTCTTTGCCGTTTACATGACGCTTGGCATCTACTGGGCCACCGGCGCCTTGATGATGACCACCGTGGTCGCCATGGCATGGTCGTACCTCTCGACCGGACGGATCTCCGCAACGCTTGTCATCACCACGTCTCTGGTGCTGGGGTTCGGCGGACTGACGTTCTGGTTTTCCGATCCGAGCTTCATCAAGATGAAGCCCACCATCATCAATCTTCTGTTCGCAGGGGTACTGGTGGCTGGCTTGGCCTTTGGCCGGCCGTTGCTCCAGTACGTGCTGGGTCACGCGCTCGAACTCACCTCGGAGGGCTGGCGCAAGTTGAGCTGGCGGTGGGTCGGGTTCTTCGTCGCCATGGCTGTGCTGAACGAAATTGTCTGGCGCAACTTCAGCGATGGCGTGTGGGCAAGCTTCAAAGTGTTCGGCATTCTGCCGCTCACGATGCTGTTCTTCGTGTGCCAGCTCGGGTTAATCCAGCGGCACGCTCCGCCATCTGAGCCACAGCCCGATCAGATCAGCTAGCACTCAGCGCAACCGTTGAAAACGATCAGGCTGCGCGGCTGAACAGCTTGCCCCCGACCATCGCCTCGGCGATTTGAACCGTATTGAGTGCGGCCCCCTTCAACAGATTGTCCGAGACGATCCACATCGACAGCCCGTGCTCCACGGTGGCGTCTTCCCGGATCCGAGACACGTAAGTCGCGAACTCGCCGGCGGCTTCGACCGGGGTCACATAGCCGCCATCCTCGCGCTTATCGACCACCTGGACGCCCGGCGCCTCGCGCAGGATGGAGCGCGCCTCGGCCACCGACATCTGGCTTTCGAACTCGACCGTAACCGCCTCGCAATGACCGACGAACACCGGCACGCGCACGCAGGTCGCCGTCAGCTTGATCTTTGGATCGAGAATTTTTTTGGTCTCGACCAGCATCTTCCATTCTTCCTTGGTGTAGCCGTCCTCCATGAACGCGTCGATCTGGGGAATGCAGTTGAAGGCGATCTGTTTGGGGAATTTTCGCGCTTCCAATTCCGAGCCGGGCACGAACTTGCCCTTTGTCTGATACCACAGCTCGTCCATCGCATCCTTGCCCGCGCCTGAAACCGATTGGTACGTCGACACCACCACGCGCTTGATCTTGGCTGCATCGTGCAACGGCTTCAGCACAAGCACGAGCTGCGCTGTCGAGCAGTTTGGATTGGCAATGATGCGTTTGCGGGTCCACTGGCTGAGGGCGTGGCCATTCACCTCCGGCACGACCAGCGGCACGTCTTGGTCATAACGCCAGCAGGATGAATTATCGATCACGACGCAGCCCTTGGCCGCGATCCTGGGGCTCCACTCTTTCGATACCGCGGAGCCGGCCGACATGAGGCAGAAATCGACTTTGGCGAAATCGAAGGTCGCGAGATCCTGGCATTTTAGCGTTCGCTCGCCGAAAGAAACCTCGACGCCCTGGGACCGCCGGGAGGCGATCGCGTAGACCTGATCGGCGGGGAATTTGCGCTCGGCCAGAACCTTGAGCATCTCCCGGCCGACGTTTCCCGTAGCCCCGACAACGGCGACTGTGTAGCCCATCGATCTGTGCCTTTCAGGTCCGGCGAGGCAGAGATGCCGGCTGCCCACGTCAGGAGCCGCATTAAGCGTGTTCCGGCAGCCGTTCAAGGGCAAATGACGATCGCGGTTGCCGAAAGGCAAAGTCCGGCCGCTCGACAGCCTGTTTTCACACAGCACCCGCATTTGCACTTTAACAACCATTCCCCGATTAGGATGCAAATATGTAAAAAGCAACTTTTAGTTGCTGAAATTAAAGCCTGGCATCTCACCATGCCCGGTCCAGGAGAGCGTTCTGGTGCTGGCGTTTTGGCGTTCTCAAACATCCATTGCCCATCGGCTTTACCTGATCGGAGCCTTGGCCCTGTTGACGGTGACGGCGCTGGCCGCGGTGGCAATCTATCATGCCGATGCGACAAACCGGGCCGCGGAAGCGCATGCCGACGGGTTCGCCGGGGCTCTGCGTGCGGCCCGCCTTGATCTGCTGCTCGAACGCCATCGGCGCATTGTCGAAACAGCACCGCTCGAGGTCGATCAGCAGCAACTTGTCAATGACAGGAAAACTGCGTCCCGGATTCTCGTCGAGATGGCCGACCTGATCAAGCTTTCGGGCACGGTAAGCCTGCGGC
>JBKJYG010000360.1:0-8787 GCA_046715905.1 Hyphomicrobiaceae bacterium
CCGCGAGATAAAAACGGCCTTGGAGGCCGGAAAGCCGGCCCTGATCCAGATCCCCGTCGGGCAATTCCCCGATCCCTGGCGCTATTTCATGCGCCCGAAACTGCGAGGCTGAGCGTTCGGCTTTGGCGCGGGCCCAACCGAAGCAAGATAACCTTGGTAGCGGATGCGCAGCCTGCTTGTGCTGCCGCCCCCGCCCGCTGCTGTAGTCGGGCCGGCAGGATGTAACCGCTGCGTAACTGGCACATTGAACGATCAAGCTGCAATCTTGGCGCAGCAGCTCTGAATGTGAATCTCACGCCGCCAAGAGAAATCAAATCCCCGTCGTGAAGTTCGGCATGCTCTTTTTCGGCGCCGTTTATGGTTAGAGGATTGGGTTCTGCACGAAGTGCCGTCAAGTTGTGGATCTCGTAGTGTCCGTCGGCATTTGTCAACCGCGCATGATGACGGGAAACCCGAATGTCGGGAATACGAATATCGTCTTCCGTATGACGGCCGATGATCGCCTCGGTCTTCGTAATGGGAATCTCTCCGATAGAGCCTTCGAATACGAAACGCGGTTCCGTACCATACTGGCTCGCAATGACCGGTCGGATTGGCGGCGAAGGCTCACGACTTACAGTGGCGGTGGCGGCATTGCCCCACGCCCGTTCGCACAGCTTCGCTAACGGGACCGTCATCGCGGTCGAGATGAGGGCCACCAAGATAAGTGCCGAGAAAGTAACCTGACCGAAGATGCCTTTCTGATAGAGAATTGTCACCACGACGATCTCCATCAGTCCTTTGCACTGCATCAGCACGCCGAGCGTCGCCGAGAAGGGCAGGCTCTCACCGCTTCGGTAGGCAGGCACGGTGATGCCTAGGAATTTGCCGCCCACGCATACGACTATCGCCACCGTCACCAAGAGCCAGACAGTACCGTCGGAAAAGCTAAAGTTGGTTTTAAGACCCGTCGCGAGAAATAAGAACGGCAAGAGCAGCAGCGTGACCGGTGTATCTAAGCGGTCCTGACTCAAGTGGCGGATCTTATCGGGTAGCAGTAATCCCGTCAGGAATGCGCCAATTGCGGCATGAAGTTGAGTGGCCTCATTCAAAGCGGCGAACGCGAACAGAAAAATAATGGCCAGGGAAATCAGAATACGCTCCGGCGCCTCATTGCGAATAAGCCGTTCCAGATAGGGCTTAATGACGAGCGAGAGGAGCGCTACAGTGACTGCAGCTCCCGCGACCGCGATCAAGAAGGATTGCAGGGCGCTTGAGCTCCCAGCTGCAAAGGGCAGCAGAACCGTCAGCGATGACCATAGCAAGGCGTCATCGACCCCGCCGATTGCGAGGGCGATCGTGCCAATCGGCTTTTGATTGAAGCCAAGCTCCCTAAGGACAATGACGAGGACGGGAAGCGCGGTGACCGCCATGCACAGGCCGAATGCAACAGCGTAAAGCCAAGGACCGCCGGCGGGTCCCAGGATGCCGGGACCGCTCCAAAACATTAGCATGATCCAGGCCGCCACGGATCCGGCTATCCAGGGCACGATTACCCCTGTCAGCCCAACCCCCAGCACCATTCCGGCTGATTCTCTTAAGACCTTTCGATCAATCTCGCAGCCGGCCAAATAAACGAATAGAACCAGCGCTACGTTGGAAAGTGTCTCGACGCCTGAAAGAACCTCTTTTTGAAACAGAAATTTGAACGCGTCTTCCGCGAAGAAACCAAACACCGATGGTCCGAGGACGATGCCGGCAAAGATCTGAATTATTGGCAGCGGGAAGTAATGTCCAAGCCTGAGCGGTCCCCAGATCAGAAGCGGTAAACCGACGACGACGACGACCTGCAGAAACAAGATCACTTTAAGATCAATAGTGAACACGCCCCCTCCAGATCTATATTACGTTGCTGGTTGTCCGATCACGGGCCAGTGTCAAGGCCTGCTCCGGCCAGGGGCGTTCAAGGGTGACTTGCTTTCTCTTGTAGGAGTGGAAGAAAACAGGTTCAACAACGGCAACGTCATCAGGTTTGTGACGAGCGCAACGACGACGATGATCGTGAACGTCAGGTTGTTGATAATGTTAAGGTCAAGACCGATGAGCCCGACCACAAGGACAAGCAAACCCCGCGCATTGAACAATGCACCGAGTGTCCCAACTTCCTTCCAGCTCAGGCCAAAGAGTCGCGCGGGAGTGGCTGCAAGGAATTTGCCAGCGATAGCACCCAGCAAAAGCAGCGCGATGGCCGGGAATGTTTCTACTGTGATCAGCTTCAGGTCCGATGCGAAACCCGCCATCGCAAAGAAGATCGGCAGCAGAAAGACCATAGCTACATCGCGGAATCGGTTGGCCAGTGTCGCACGCAACTCAGGATTTTCCGGAATGACCATGCCCCAAATAAAACCGCCGACCAGCGCATTGATGCCAAGCAGGTGCGCGATGAGGCCGAACAGCATCATGCCACCGAAAGCGACAGCCATGCCATCCGGAGTCACTACGCCCGGCTGACCACCGGAATAGAATTTTGCCAGAAGAGGTCGAACGACAAACCAAGCAACAACGACGAAGCATATGACAAGTGCAAGTTTGATCAGAAGATCGTTGAAACCCTTTGCCCCTGCTACGGCCCCTGCGAAGGCAATGTAACTGAACATCAAAACGGACATCAAACCGGTGGTCGCCACGCCAAGCGAACCCATCGGCGAATTCAGCTCGCCGCGCTCCATTAGAATGTGAGCCATGACAGGAAAAGCCGTGACTGAAAGTGCAGCACCTATGAAAAGGGCAAAGGGAAAGAATTCGGCGCCAGCCGGGCCGAAATAAGCACTAGAATGGATCGCGGCAGCTATCGGAAATCCCAATAGCGCGGGCACAGCGATTGATGCCAGTGCGAGCACGCCTGCCTGTGTTCCGCGCCCCTTCACTTTACTCCGATCGAACTCTATCCCGGCGAGGAACATGAACATCGTAAGTGCAATCGTAGCAATACAACCGAGGACCGGACGGGCTTGAGCTGGAGCAACGACCAGCGAAAGCGTCTTTCCGATCAGCGTTGGACCGAGGACAATTCCCGCAAGGATTTCCCCTACGACTCGCGGTTGACCGACCTTCGCGAGTGCGCCGCCAAGAAGCCGCCCAAGCACAACGATGAGAAAAATGTCGAACATCACGTAGGCAACGAGCGTCGCGCCAGTGACGTTCGTCGGCGGTGTCAACCCCCCCAGCCATTCAATCATGCTCTATCTCCCATTTACGGCCCGAAATGTCCGTCGTAGCCCCGGTCATCGCGGCGGTCGGCCCTGACCTTTACATGAAGAAACGTTCCTAACAATCCACCACATCATAGGAAATAAATGTAAATTGAAGCGGTGCAGCGATAGGACTCCGGTTGTGAAGTGACAGAACGGAGCGGTGCCCGTCAGGCTGAGTGCGATCGAATGTCAAAGCTTGCAACGAAGCGGATCCGTTTGTTTGTGGCCGCGAACGAAGCGCGGCGATCCCGGATCAACGATTGGGTGGGCACGAGGCATTCGACGGCCTCGTGCAATGCGCGGGCGGGACAGCATTCCCAGTGCTTGATCTCGACTTGGATTTTCCGTTTGCATCGGAGGAAGAAACGGCTAGCGCGCCGAGACGCTGAAGCTACAAGTTGTGAAACTGGCCGAGCCCTGGTCTTCAGCTGATCGGAGTCTTCCCAGGCGGGGCAAAGACAAACTGGGAGATGTGGAAGCCGCGAGGCCGACGCGCTTGCGTGCTGCTAACGACGACCAGGGATTCAGTTCCAAAACAAGGCAATGATTGCCAATCCGAACCCAACCAACATCAGAAGATAACTGATGATACCTACAACTTGCGCCATGAAGTGCCGACCCGTAAGACCAGCAGCTTGCGAGCCTCGATCGGCTGTCGACGAGGGGGCCTCGTAGGCATCGATCTTAGCTTGCAACTCGGGCGTCATCGCGGTTTTGCCTCGGCCGTCAGCAACTTTTCGGGCAGCATTTATTGCGACGCTTTTCAAATCGTGTCGCCCCGCCCAACGGTACAACAGCAAGCCGAACAGCCCAACGATAAGTCCTGATACGTGATAAATCATTGGCATCGTTCCATGTTCGGAAGCTTTCCAAATTCATCTTAGCCCCGGTCCATAAAATTCAACGAACATCCTGTTGACGTCGCTTCCTCGCACATTTCTGCGGAGATTGCCTCGATCATGGGCATCTGTTGTCGAGGGGGTTTGAGCGACTTGCGTGGCGCAAGTACGCAGGCTATCGAAGGCTGGTTCGCCTCAGGTGTCCGCAAATGTTGACTTGATGGGAGACTGGTGGGAGACAAACGATGTTTTGGATGACGCCTCAGAACGTAGTATTCTGATTTTAAGAGATAAGCCGGCTTAGCTCAGCTGGTAGAGCAACCGCCTTGTAAGCGGTAGGTCGGGGGTTCAATTCCCTCAGCCGGCACCATTTTGGGCTTCCGTCAGACCAGCGGTCTCCGCTTCGTGCCCTCGATTTCGAATGAATTCCACCGTCATCAAGACCTCGCCGCCCACGTCACGAATCTGTCGACCCGATCGCCTGTGTGGCGCATGATCCAACGGCAGACGGAGGATGGATGCATCATGGCAAGCAGGATCGTCATTGTCGGGGCGGGCGCGGTTGGAGGCTACACGGGCGGTCATATGGTCAAGGCCGGCGAGGACGTGACGTTCGTCGATACGTGGCCCGAGCACGTCGATCATATGAACAAGCAGGGCCTGAGGATCACGCATGCCAAGGATGTTCCCGAGTTCACGGTCCCGGTGCGCGCCCTGCATCTGACGGACGTGCAGCAGTTCGCCAAGGAGAAGCCGTTCGACATCGCCTTCATCTGCGTCAAGTCTTACGACACGGCTTGGTCGACCATGATGATCCACCAGTATCTGGCGCCCGACGGCTTTGTCGTGTCGCTGCAGAACTGCATGAATGAGGCGGCCATCGCAGGAGTGGTCGGCTGGGGTAAGACGCTTGGCTGCATCGCCAGCTCGATTACGGTCAATCTCTCGGCGCCCGGCCATATCCATCGTGGCGCGGGCAAAGGCGGGGCTGCCCATACCGTTTACCGTGCGGGGGAGGTGCATGGCCTGATCACGCCGCGGGCAGAGGAGGTCGGGCGGCTCGTCGCCACCGCAGATAGCGCCAAAGTCACGGCCAACCTGTGGGGCGAGCGCTTGTCGAAGCTCGTGGCCAACGCCATGCAGAACGGGCTGTCGGCCTGCACGGGTCTGGGTGGCGGGGCCATGCTGCAGAACGACGCCATCCGCCGGTTTTCGGCGCGGCTGGGAAGCGAGGCCATCCGCGTCGGCCAGGCGCACGGCTATAAGCTCGAGGAGATCTTGCATCTGCCGCCTGAGACCATCGCGCGTGCGGGCGAGGGCGACGAGGCCGCGATGCGAGCCTGCGACGAGCAACGCTTCAAGGACACCGGCCGCGTGGCCTCCGAGCAGCGTCCCTCGATGGGGCAGGACATGGCAAAGGGACGGCGGACAGAAATCGACTTCCTCAACGGCTACGTCGTGCGGGAGGGCGAGAAGGTCGGCCGCGCCTCTCCGGCCAACGCCGTTCTGACCGATCTCGTGAAGCGGGTCGAGCGCGGCGAGCTGAAGGCCGACCCTCGCCACATCGTCGAGCTGCGCCTGAATTGAGCGACTTACGCACTTCCCGATCATAACAGCGCCCGCTCGTCAGAGACCGCGGGCGCTGTTGACGACTTCGGCGGGCCGCCATGCGGCGGCTGACTATCACAAGATCCCAAATACGTTCAGCAAGATGATCACCAGGATAGGAACGCCGGCGAACCAGAGCACGAGGTTTTGCATAATCGATCTCCTTGCTAGGTGATGCGTTCGCGCGCGGATAAACCGTGCCAGATAGTGCCTTCGTCACGATGACGCCCGCCCACGCTTGCACCCCACCACGCCGCGCCGGCGCAAACGAGGAGCACCGAGGCCAGGAGGAAGCCCACCACGACGCCGGTCTTACGGGCGGTATCGGCGGCGCTCTTGGCTTTGGCGATCGTGTCGTTGACGCGCTTCTCAGCTTCTGGCTGGGCAACGCCGGTGCGCTGGGCGACGAGCTCAGCCATGTAGGTGCGATCGGCTTGCGGGATTTCGCCTGCCGTCACGCTGGTGGTCATGATCCGGATGATCTCGGCACGGGCATCAGTCTGGCGCCCATCCGGAGTCTGCCGGGTGCTGCGCAGCATGGTATCCACGGCAGTTCCGAGTGGATCTGCGGGTGCAGCCGACTGAGCGGCGGCGACGCCCGCGCTGGCGGCTCCACGCGCTACGGCGGCGGCGCCGCTGGCTGCAACATAGGCCATGATCGAGACGGCAACGGCCCACACGATCAAACCATGCGCGCCGTCCCGGAAATCGACTTCTTTTTGCGGCGCATCGTTCCACCGATGACGCATGCGGGCGGCCAGGTAGCCGCCGAGCGCGAACGCCCAGACGTTAACCAGCAAAAGCCAAAATGCCGAGCCGATCGTGGCCGCTTTGACGGAGGTTGAGGTGCTGGTCCAAGGCGATACGGACGAGAGGCCAACCGCCGCTCCAAAGGAGAGCAGCGTGAACGTAACCGCCATCGCAGCCGCAACTCCTGCAATGATCGGTCCCCACTCGACGTAGTTTGACGGCGACGCGACGGCGCGCGTGCTCGCGATTCCGAGATTTGTTTCTGCCATGTTCTATCCCCCGCTTATCGCAATCCGAGGAAACTGAGGATCGCCAGCACGATGACGACCAAACCGATCAGGTAGACAATGCCTTCCATGGGGTATTCCTCTCTGTTCAAATCATTCTTCAGCAGAAACGACGGCCACGTGCATTCGTTCCGTGTAAAAACGATCAACGTCGTCGGCGTCGTTCAAGTTGCGTTAACAGATCTGTTTTGGTCGTCAATCTCCTCCTTACTTGGGCCGGATATCGGGATTCCCGCCCGGCGATCCTGGCGGCGGGATCACGGGGGTGGTGTTGGGATTGGGGTTGGGGGCCGGCACGCTGATTTCTGGATCGATGTTGGCCGGGGGCGTGATTACGCCGTCAGATCGCTTCAGCCGCTCGGTCAGATTGGGTTGGGTGGGGTCGCTGGACGGCACTTGGGTGGTGGGCGGTGACGGCGCGGGCGGAGTTGGAGACTGCGATGGGGCCCCCGCCTGGGCGCTGCGATGGCCGGATGGTCCGGGGATCTCCGGGGCTTGCGCCTCCTTGCGACCCGCAGCGACGCGCCAGACCGTGCCGGCGAGATCGTCGCCGATCAACAGGGCTCCGTCGCGGGCAACGGCCAGCGAAGCCGGTCGGCCCCACACCTGCGCCTGCTGCTGGCCGGCCGTCCAAAAGCCGACCATGAAGTTTTCATAGCTGCCCGTCGGGCGTCCCTGCTCGAAGGGCACAAACACGACCTTGTAGCCGGTCGGCGGCGTGCGGTTCCACGAGCCCTTGAGGGCGACGAAGGCGCCGTTGCGATATTTCTCGGGAAATGCATCGCCCGTATAGAATGCGAGGTCGAGGGTGGAGGAGTGAGCCTCGAACAGCAGGTCAGGCGCTACGGTCGCCTTTACCCTGTCGGGCGCGCGGTTGGCGAAACCAGGTTGCGGGTTCTGCCCCAGATAGGCGTAGGGCCAACCGTAAAAGGCGCCGTCTTTAACATGCGTGAGGTAGTCGGGCACCAGACGATTTCCTAATCCGTCGCGCTCTTGAACGAGGGCGTACAATTCGCCGGATTGCGGGTGAACGGCCAAGCCAGTCGGGTTGCGGGCGCCCGCGGCATACGTTCGCTGATTGCTGCCGTCAGCGTTAAAGGCCTGGATGGTGGCTTTGACCGGCGGTTCGACATCGATGTTTCCGATCGAGCCGACGCCGACGAACAGCGTGCCCGTCCGGGGATCAATGGCCAGCGGCCGGTTGGAATGGCCGCCGATGGATCCGAAGACCCCGTCCTTGGTGATCAGTTTGGGCGAGGGCGGGCCGGAGGCCGGATAGGGCAGGCTCCAGATGCCGCGCTGATCGGCAACCAGGATTTCGCCCTCCCGCAAGGCGAGGCCATAGGGTCCTTCGAGTTTGCTGGCGAACCGTTCCACCGGAACCGAAGGGTCGAGGGCGCCCGAGGAAACGCCGCGCTGCTCACGATCACCACCCTCGCCCGGCCGGTTAGGGTAGCGGATGAGGGTCAGCGCGCCCGCGTTCTGCTCCGCCACCAGCACGTTGCCGTCGGGCAGGACGAGCATGCGCCGGGGGTGCTGCAGCCGGGCCAGACGCGTCACGATAAATCCGGGCGGGACAATCGGAACCTGCTCGCTGTAGGGCAGGGTCCTGGGGCCATTGCTGACGGTGGGCGTCGCATAGGGCTTGGGTAAGGAGGCGGCGTCCACGACAAACGTGCGGCCAAGTGTTTGATCGAATGATCCGGGGCCGATGCGATCGGCCCCTTCGCTGGTGTTGTCGATCAGGTCTTGCTGTGCAAGCGCTGATCCCGCTGGCAGGGCGATCGTCAGCACCGATATCAGGACCCCGCGATGAAGAGTGCCGATCATGGTTATCCCTTTCGTTGCTGAAAGACCGCATCAGCCGTTGTCTTCGAAACCCGGGTAGAGCGTCATGCCGCCGTCGATAAAGAGCGTGGTGCCGACGACGTAATCGGAGAGATCGCTCGCGAGCCAAACCGCCGCCTCGCCAATGTCCTGGGGCTCGCCGATGCGCTTGTAGGGAATGAGTTTCAAAAGCCGCTCAAGGTCCTCCGGCCGCTCCCAGGCCTCGCGGTTGATCGGGGTCCG
>JBKJYG010000361.1:0-4128 GCA_046715905.1 Hyphomicrobiaceae bacterium
CTTGCCAAGCCGGGCCGTATGCACCTGCAGGTCGGGGGCTAAGCGGCAGAATTCCATCTCACACGTCGTATTGGTGCACGGGACCAGAATTCCGAAATGCCGCGTCATGCTGGTCGCTCCTCGCGAAAAATCCGTTCGGCGGGCCCGAACGTCGACAGGGGTGGGGGATCCGCACGGCTGGTGCATCCTGGCTCATCGATGTGGCGATGCCAATGGCCATGTTCTGCCTGGGCGATGCTCCGAATGTTTGGAGCCAAACGGAGCCGATCGGCGAGAAGCGTTGCGGCGTGACTTCGGGTGGCACCATGCCGCCATCTGCTGCTCAGGGCTGCGCTCGCCATCGTCGTCCTCATGGGGCCCGTGATCTGCAACCACTGACCTCCATCGAAAGGTCAATTGCTGCTCACGCCACGTTGGTGACGACCTGGTTGCGGCCTTTCCGCTTTGCGGCATACAGCGCTTCATCGGCGCGCTTGAAAATCGTGTGAGGCGTGTCGTCGCCCTGCTCGATGGTGGCAATGCCGACGCTCGCCGTGATGCTGAGCAGAGTTGCCCGATTGACTTGAAAGGGGTTGCCCGCGATGCAGGAGCGGATGCGTTCGCCGACCTGGATCGCGCGCTCAAGATCCGTATCGGGCATGATGATCACGAACTCTTCGCCCCCGAGGCGGCACGCCAGATCGACGGCCCGCGTGTTGATACGCAAACGCGCGGCCACCTCACGCAAGACCAGATCGCCCGCATCGTGACCGTGAGAATCGTTCACCCGCTTGAAGTGATCGAGATCGGCGACCAGCATCGAGAGCGGCCGCTCTGTCCGGCTGGCCTCGGCCAGCAAGGTGGCAAGATGATTTTCCATGTAGCGGCGATTGTGCAACCCGGTCAGCGCGTCCGTGATAGCCAGCTCCATGCCCTCGTCGAGCTTGGCCCGGAGTAGATCGGTATGCCGCTTGCGGCGGATCTGGGTCTTGACCCGGGCCTGCATCTCATGGCGGTCAATCGGCCGCACCAGGTAGTCGTTCACGCCCATGTCGAGCCCGCGCAATAGCCGCGCCTCTTCTCCGGGCTCAATCAAGATGATGATCGGCAGGTGGCGGGTGCGGTCGAGCGAGCGGACCTGCGAGCACAAGCGCAAACCGTCGGCGCCGTTCAGGGACAGGCTGACGATGAGCAGATCGAAAGTGCGCTCGGTCAGCTGCATCAGCGCCGTGCGTGGATCGTGCTCAACAACGATCGTATGCTGCGACTGGAAATTCTCGATGATCCGCTGCGCCGATCGGGCGTGATCCTCGACGAGGAGAATACAACCCCGATTGCCGGCCTGCGACCAGTCGAGCGCGCCAATCCCGACGATCCCCATCTCCTGGGTGGTGGAGGCGCGCATCATCAGTTCGTCCGCGAGAACCTTCAGCCGCGAGAGATTCTTCACACGCGTGATGAGGGCGATGTCGTCGACCGGTTTGGTGAGAAAATCGTCGGCGCCGGCATCGAGCCCTTGCACCTTGTCGGAGGGCTGGTCCAATGCGGTGACCATGATCACGGGCACATGGGCCAGCTTGGGATCAGTCTTGATCCGCCGGCAGACCTCGAAACCATCCATGCCAGGCATCATGACGTCGAGAAGCACCACGTCGACGCGCTCGCGTGTCATCACATTGAGGGCCTGGTTGCCGTTGTAGGCCGTCAGAACCTCGAAGTACTCAGCCGATAGCCGAGCTTCCAGCAGCTTGACGTTGGCTAGGATGTCATCGACGACCAAAACACGCGCGGTCATGAAAAACTCCGGAAACGGGCAGGCTCAAGGCGCGCCGATAAAGTGCCGCACGGTATCGATGAAGGCGCTGATCGAGATCGGCTTGGAGACGTAGGCTTCACAGCCGCCGCGACGTATGCGCTCCTCGTCCCCTTTCATGGCGAAGGCCGTGACCGCGATTACCGGGATCGGGCGCAGGGTGTCATCTTCTTTGAGCCATTTGGTCACTTCCAATCCCGAAACCTCGGGCAGTTGGATGTCCATGACGATCAGATCGGGCCGCTTCTCGCGCGCCAACCGCAGCGCCTCCACGCCGCTACGTGTCTCAAGGGTTGCGTAACCATGTGCCTCGATGAGGTCGCGAAACAGCTTCATATTGAGTTCATTATCTTCAACGATCAGTACGGTTTTACGCGGCGCCTCGGCCCGAGGGCCGCGGGGCGAGGAACCATGCGCTGTGTCCTGATCGGTCATCGAATACCACGGGCCTGAAGCGTCCCCGCAGTTGGGGATCGGGAACGCGGTTGTCGCGAGTTTCTCGCAAAGAGCTAACCAACTGTTTAAGATGTTGGGCATCAGGATCCGGAAGGGCCTGGAATTTCGGGAGGTTGGCTATTCACAGCTTCGGTGGAGATCGGCGGAAGAGGGGTGTGTCCTATTTGGAGGCGGAATCGATCGCGCTGGAGGGGCTCATGTTCCTGACGGCGGATGAGGGTCGGCTGCGGCGGTTCATGGAAGCGACGGGCCTCGATGGCGAAACCTTGCGCGGCCGCGCAGGCGAGGCCGAAACGCTGTGTGCGATTTTGGCTCATCTCATGGAGGATGAGTCGCTGCTGCTGGTGTTTGCCGCTCACGCCGGGCGCGAGGCAGCCCTGATCGCCGCCGCGGCGGCTCGGCTGAGTGAGAGCTGAAGCCGCAGTCATCGGCGAGGGAGGCCGGGATCAGGCGGCGTGGGTGCCAGATCCGATCGCGGGCGGGCCGTCACCAGGTCAGCTCGAGAGCCCATGATGGCGGCCAGTGGCAGGCGCCGAACGCGGTGCCGATGCACGTTGACCAAGGCCCGTTGACCAAGGCCCGTGGCTCCCCTTAATTGAGCGCCAACGCCCCCTGTGAGTGTCATGGCCAAGCTTCCCATTTTGTCCATTCCCGACCCGATCCTGCGTCAGATCGCAAAGCCGGTGGCGGTGATCGATGACGCGGTTCGGCGATTGGCCGACGATATGCTCGAAACCATGTATGCGGCGCCCGGTATCGGGCTGGCCGCGCCTCAGGTTGGGGTGTCGAGCCGGCTCATCGTCTTGGATCTGGCCGACATCGACGACGACGACGATACGGCGCGGCCTCACCGTGCGAGCCAGCACAGCAGCGGCCGGCGGTCCAGCATTCCCTTGGTGTTGATCAATCCCGAGATCGTGGGTCTCAGCAGTGAGATTCGCTCCTACGAGGAGGGCTGCCTCTCGATTGTCGACGTGAAGGTCGAGATCGAGCGTCCCGCAAGCTTGACGGTGCGGTTTCTCGATCGGGATGGGAAACGGCAGCAGATCGATGCCAAAGGGCTTCTGGCCACCGCCATACAACACGAGATAGACCACCTCGACGGCCGGCTGATCATCGATTATCTGACGCGGCTTAAACGCGATATCATCATCCGGCGGTTCCGCAAGCAGGCCAAGTCCGAGGAGACTGCGTAAGCCTGCGGCAGCCCCCGCCATTGATCGGAAAACCATGCTGCGGATCGTTTTCATGGGCTCGCCCGACTTCGCGGTGCCGACCCTGGCGCGCATTCTGGCCGACGGGCACGAGGTGGCCGCGGTCTACACGCAACCACCTAAACCGGCCGGCCGAGGTCTGGCCACGCGCCAATCCTCGATCCATCGGTACGCCCACTCCCAGGGTGTCGCGGTCAGGACGCCGGCGGGGCTGCGCAGCCCGGAGGCGACGGATTTATTCCGGCGGCTCGAAGCCGACGTGGCCGTGGTCGTCGCCTACGGTCTGATCCTGCCGCGGGCCATCCTCGACGCGCCCCGGCACGGGTGCCTCAATCTGCATGGCAGCGCGTTGCCGCGCTGGCGCGGGGCCGCACCGATCCAGCGGGCAATCATGGCCGGCGATCGCGAGACAGCCGTTGTCGTGATGCGCATGGAGGAGGGGCTCGATACCGGGCCGATCTGCCTCGCCCGCACGCTGCCGATCGGCCCCGATACGACCGCAGGCGAGCTCCACGACAGCATGACGCAAGTGGGCGCCGAGGTGATGAGCCAAGCTCTGGTAACGCTTGAGCAAGGCCGGCTTGCAGCAACCCCCCAGGCCGCCGACGGGGTCATCTACGCCAGGAAGATCGACAAGGCGGAGGCGCGGCTTGATTTCGCCCGTCC
>JBKJYG010000362.1:0-6217 GCA_046715905.1 Hyphomicrobiaceae bacterium
GTGCGTGCGCGCGCTCTCGCGTTGGCCGCGGTGCGGGAGACGTTCGAGGAGGCGGGTCTCATCATTGGCTCAGCCGGGCCATCGGGAAAGCGGCCCGGCGACGCCTCCTGGGCTGCGTTCTTCGCGCAAGGCTTCGTGCCGCGCCTGGCGCCGCTCATCTTCTTTGCCCGGGCGATCACACCCCCTGGCCGGCCGCGTCGGTTCGACACCCGGTTCTTCTGTGTCGATGCCTCAGCCGTCACCTTCCGGGGCACTCCGCCCCACGATGAGTTGTCCGATCTCGTCTGGATGCAAATCGAGGAGGCGCGCGGTCTCGATCTGCCTCCCATCACGCGCGTCGTACTCGAGGATTTGTCAGATCGCCTCAAGCTTGGACCGCTCGCGGCCAGCGATGCGCCAGTGCCCTATTACTTCTACAAGAACGGGGTTTTCAGGCGCGATCTCATCCACGAAAGCCGCATTCAAAAGGCGGTTCGGCTTGACTTGACCATAGGCGGAGACTAAGAAAACGACGATGGATTGGTGGGCAGCGGTACGCTTGGCGTGCGGTGCCCGGGACATGCGGAACGAGCAGAATGGCGAAGCCAGTCTCACAGAAGATCAAGCTTTTAAGCACGGCGGGCACGGGTTTTTTCTACGTGACGAAGAAGAATCCGCGCACTGCGACGGACAAGATTTCATTCAAGAAATATGATCCGGTTGTGCGCAAGCATGTCGATTTCAAGGAAACGAAAATCAAGTAAGGCCGTTGCGGTCGCCCGCGCCTGCAGCATGCAAACGCGCAGCAGGCGAATGAGCGCGACGTTGATTTTGAGCCTCGTGCCCGGATTGTTCGACATTTCCTAGGCTAATCCAGGTCGGCCGGCCCGTCTCTGATCTCGGACAGCGGGGTGCGGACCGAGCAGCGACGAGCCGGCGCTTGACCAAGCGTGAATCAAAGAGGGCGCTGGTTCACGCTCGGCAGTCGATCAGCCCCAAGCGACGCAAGCCGCTGTTTCTGACCGCACCCTCTCAACGTGAGCGATGCGGTCCGCTCACGCCGATTGGGGATTCTGAGGAAATGGTCGGAGGCTAGAGCGCGCAGCATCGCTAGCGCCGTAGCTGCATATTCCCATTAAAACCAGCTTTGCAGAAATCAAGAGCCAGATCAAGTTTCATCCGTAGACCAACCGACGCAGGTCCAGTTCGAAAATTCATTCGCCGGTCCGGCAGCCTTCAGGCCACACTCATGACATGAGTTGAATGAGCGTTGCGGTGATTGATGCCCAGATCCGGAATAATGAATCGAACGCGGAAGGACGTGCTCATGCGCCTCTCTGGAGCTGCCCTGCTCTTGGCTCTGACCTGGGCGACGGCCATCCACGCCGCGGACGTCACACCGGCCTCGCGGATTGTCGGCGTCATGGTGTTTCCGTCGGGCGCGGAGGTGACGAGAATCGCGACCGTGCGTTTGCAGCCGGGCGAGCACACGTTGCTGTTTGCGCACCTGCCGGCGCAGGCCGTCGCGGGCTCGATCCGGGTCGAGGGGAAGGCCACCGGTCGCCTGGACATCGGCGCCGTGGACACCCGCCGCATGCTGGTTCAGCGCACCGACCCCGCGCAAGTGGCCAGCGAGCGCCGGGCCCTTGAGCTTGAGATCGAAGGGCTGAGGGACGAGCGCGCCTCGATCGAGGCAGACGTGAAGGCGGCCTCGACCCAACTGGCTCTGATTGACAAGCTGACCGAGCTTCCCGTTCACCCGGGGCCTGCCGGTCCGCAGCCCGCCGGTGGGCTGCCTGACTGGGGGCAGGTTTTTGCCTTGATCGGTCAACGCTCGGCGGAAGCGCAGCGGGCGTCACTCTCCGCTCAGGTCAAGGGCCGCCAAGTTGATCGGAAGATCGAAGACCTGCAGAAGAAACTCGCCTCGCTCGCTCCGGGGCAGGAGGAGCGCACCGAGGTCAAAGTGTTCGTCGCCGCCGGCGTGGCGCTCGAAGGCGAGCTGACACTGCGCTACCAAGTGCTCAATGCGTCGTGGCGGCCTTACTACGATGCCAGGTTGACGACGGGCTCGCGTGATGTGGCGCCAAAGCTCGGTCTCGTGCGCCGCGCCTCAATCCAGCAACGGACGGGCGAGGACTGGAAAGATGTGGCGCTCGAACTCTCGACAACGCGGCCGGGGAGTGGAACGGCGGCCCCCGACCTCAGGCCCATGACGGTGGATTTCGAGCCCGAGGCGCTGCCCCCCCGTCCCGTCGCCTCGGCGCCAGCAGCGCCCCTGGCGCGCGGGAAGAGATCTCCCGGCGAGCAGGATGTGGACGTTCGTTCAGCAGCCGATGCGAAAGAGAACAGGGCTGACAAGATGGACGTGGCGCAGGAGCTGCAGGCCACGGTGCAGGCTGCTCCCTTCCAGGCAGTATTCGGCGTCCCGGGCAAGCTTACGGTGCTGGCGACGGGCGAGCAGAAGCGCGTTCAGATCGATGAGGCAACGCTTGACCCTGTGCTCATGGTGCGGACCGTGCCGCGGGTCGAGGCCAAGGCGTTCCTCTACGCCAAACTGACCCTGCCCAAGACGACGGCGTACCTGCCGGGCCAGGTCTCGCTGTTTCGGGACGGGACCTTCGTCGGCACTGGCCGGCTGCCCTTGCTGGCGGCCGGGGAGGAGCACGATCTTGGGTTCGGCCAGGATGATTCCGTGCGCGTCCGGCATGCACTCGTCGAAGAGAAGCGGAGCGAGCAGGGCATCATCTCCTCGTCGAAGGCGGATCAGCGCAGTTATCGCATCACGGTCAAGAACCTGCACGAGCGCGGTATCGGAGTGGTGATCCTCGACCAGTTTCCGGTATCCCAGAATCAGGACATCAAAGTCGAGTTGACGGGCAAGCAGCCTCCGAGCCGCCGCGACATCGAGGACAAACGCGGCGTCATTGCCTGGGACCTCAAGCTCGAGCCGCAGCAGGAGCAGGCCATCGAGTTCGGCTGGCGGACGCAATGGCCGTCGAACAAGCGCGTCCAGTATGCGCGCTGAGCCCGGCTCGATCGCGTAGGATGCGCCGTGAGGACGACAGCGCGACGCTGTCTTCGATCCATGCAAAAAGGAAGTCAGGAATGAGCGAACTTGTCGGAACATGGCGTCTGGTGAAGGCGACTTCGGCGGCGGCGGATGGCAAGAACCTGCCCGCACCTTATGGCGGCAAGGGTATGGGCCGGCTGGTGCTTACGGCGGATAACCGGATGATGGCGGTGGTGTGCGACCCGCGCCCGACGATGCCGGCCGGTGAGGTCCGCGAGTTCAGCTCCTACTGCGGCACCTATACCTTCGACGGCAAGCAGCTCGTAACGCGGGTGGACGGGGCATCGGACCCGAGCCGGATGGGAGCTGACCAGGTGCGCGGTGTTCGGTTCGAAGGCTCAATGATGGTGCTGCGTCCGCCGTTGCGCGCTTACGGCGAAAAGCCCGCCGAGCAGCGGGAGCTGTATTGGGAACGGATCGCCGCGGCTTAGCGACGGCGTGCAGGCGATGGCGATGTGACGCCCAAGATGTGACGCAGCCGTGCCCGTCCGAGTACCGGCGTCTGTCGGCGTTGCATTCGGATGGATGAGCCCCATCCAACTGGCATAAGCTGTCCCGCATCACGCTTTGAACGAAGATGTCGGAGGAGCGCTCGTCATGACGGAAACACTGAAGGCTGGTGAGTTCAGCAAAACTCAGATCGAAGGGCCGTTGATGATCATCACGATCGATCGGCCGCAGGTCTACAATGCGCTGCACCCGATGGCCAACCAGGAGCTTTCCGACGTCTTCGATATCTTCCAAAACAATCCTGATCTGTGGGTCGCGATTATCACCGGCGCGGGCGACAAAGCGTTCTCGGCCGGCAATGATCTCAAGTATCACGCGGAGCTGCGGGCCAAGACCGGAAAGCGGCCCATCGGTCCAGCCAAAGGCTTTGGCGGACTGACGAACCGCCATGACCTCGATAAGCCCGTGATCGCCGCCGTCAACGGTGTCGCCATGGGAGGCGGCTTCGAAATCGCGCTGGCGTGCGATATCATCATCGCTTCGGAGCAGGCGCGGTTCGCATTGCCCGAGCCCAAGGTCGGCCTCGCCGCCGGCGCCGGTGGCATGCAGCGGCTGGCGCGGCAGATCCCACTCAAGAAAGCCATGGGCATGATGCTGACCGGCCGTCACGTCTCAGCGGCTGAAGGGCTAGAGCTGGGGTTCGTCACGGCAGTGGTGCCGCACGCTACCTTGATGGCGGAAGCCCGGCGATGGGCGCAGATGATCGCCAAGTGCTCGCCCATGAGCATTCGCGCCACCAAGCAGACGGTGATGCGCTCGCTCGACGTTGGTGCGCTCGAGATCGCGACCCGCAACATGAATTATCCAGCCTTCGTCGCCATGACCCAGAGTGAGGATACGGTGGAAGGGCCCAAGGCCTTTGCTGAAAAGCGCAAACCGAACTGGAAGGGACGTTGAGGGGCGCGTGACCGGGTTGATCGCCCTGGCGCTGCATGTCAGGCGGCTCCAATACCACGGTCAAGCAAAGGATCGGTGGCATGTGGATTGCCGGGGAAAGCTTCAGGAGTGCCTGGAGAAATCGGCAGCCAGGGCTAAAGTCATGGTCATGACGGCTACGGGAGCGTTCGCCGATGACCACCATGCAGACTTCATCGCAAAATCAGCTTCGCCAGCTCATCGAGCAGATCGAGCGGCTGGAGGAAGAGAAGAAGGCCTCCGCCGGCGACATCCGCGACAAATATCTGGAGGCGAAGGCGCTTGGCTTCGATCCCAAGATCATGCGCAAGATCGTGAGCCTGCGCAAGCGCAGCCAGACCGACCGGCAAGAGGAGGAGGCGCTGCTGGAAACATACCTGCATGCGCTGGGCATGCTCGTCGAGCCGGTCAATTACAGCAGCACTGAAATCATGGACGCCGCCGAGTAGGAATGTGTCCGATTCGGCTGTCTCCGATGCGGCCATGGAGGCGAACCGGCGGGACTGCGTGGCCGGGGCGGATCAGCGCTGGCTGAGGCGCACGTCCCCGCTGCGTACGTGACCGCCCGCTGCGGCTTCGACCGGTTGCGGGAGTGGGCGAATGGCTTCGCCTGTGAACCTTTGCGCCCACATCAAATGCGCGATTTGCTCGCCGGAACGAAACCGCGAGGTGGGTGGCGCGCTGGGCTGATCAATCAGATCGACAGTGCGGGCCACATCATGCGCGAGAAAGTTCGACATGATGCTGTCGGTGGCCGAATGCGTCAGGTAAGGCGCTACGGGAAAAGGTCGGTAGGACAATTCCTCGGGGTGCTCCTCGTCGAAGGCTGGAGCAGGAATCCACCGTTCGCCCGGTTGGGATTGGCTCGGGGCAGCCGGATCCCCAAGTGCTGAGGCTTTCGACAGCAGAGCTCGATCGACAGCCGCGGCTTTCTGCGGCGCAGCCGCAGGCGCCTTCAGGGTGGTCAGGGATGCCGGGGCAGCGCTGGCCGAGGCGAGGGCCATCAGTTCATTGAGCTTGCTGCGGTCGGTGTTCGAGAGGCTGTTCGCCGGGATAATCCCGCGTCGGGGCGGCTCGATGATGCGTGGTTCGGCAAGGAGCTTCGGCAGTGGGCCACCCAGCGAGGCGAGTTTCGGCAACGGGAGAACTCCGCCGGACGCCGCCGTGAACCTCTCGCTCGCGCTCAGCCCGGCCGCGCTGGCGAGGGCGACCGCGGCTTTCGGATGACGGCGCTCGTCATGAAAGGCCGTGATCTGGGTCGCGAGATCCTGATGACGGCTGCGGGCGGCACGGACGTCCTCTTCCGAGATCGGCCCGCCTTCAGCCGGAGCGTGCTGGGTCGTGCCTCCCGGAAACAGCAGCGCCAGTTCATAACGGGGCAGCCGCGGCCAGCTACGGACCCGGTCCGTGTCGAGATGGACGAAGGGCAGCGCCGAGGTGGGATAATAGCCAACGCCACCCCGCTCGCGGATCAGAGCTGAATACCGGATTTTCTTGATCGGCACGTCTGGGAAATGCACGTCGACGGCTTTGCCGTACATGTGACGGCTCTCGCTCGCCTGGCCGCCGACCGTACGGCGCAGCTGCTCGTTGGTGGCGCGCGACCGATATCCCGAAATGATGTGAATGGGTTCTTTCGAGCCCAGCTCGTTGTGGACTTCCCACAGCAGATCTATGAGCTCCGGATCTATTTTCGTGGACTCGTTGCGGCGGAAGTCGCGCAGAATGTGACTGACCTTCTCC
>JBKJYG010000363.1:0-2873 GCA_046715905.1 Hyphomicrobiaceae bacterium
CGATGGCGGCGTTGGGGTGGAGCGTGCTTACAATGCGATCGGAAGTGACACGATTACGTCAGCGACGACCTGGGAACGGTTGCATGCCTGGGCTGCGCCGGCCTCGGCCGCCTCACACAGAGACCGACGCGAAAACTATGACCGCTATAGCGCGGCTTGGGCGACGGCTGTATCGCGAGGAACGCCTATGCACGTGATGTTCGGCGATGGGGCGTTTGATAATCAGGGAGCTTTTCAGGTGCAGGCGGCTTTCGATCACCGCCTTTGGCAGGAGGGCTTCACCGGGAGGATGCTGGCGGATTTGATCCAGGTTCCAACGCCGCAACAGCGGCACCGACACTGGCCCGCGGCACGGCAACCCTTTCGACCTCACCGACCTTGCGGGTCTTCGACCACGCCAAACCATCTCGACGGTCGTGGTGTACGGGAAAATGCGACATGCGTATAATTGGGTGTTTGCCATGGCACGGTAAGCTTGCGACAGAAGCACTACTGTCGTCGCTACGCGGAGGGCGTGGAAACATTACTGGCCTTCGGGCATGTTCGACGCCGTTATTGCACAGGTTGAGGTCAGTGCCGACGAGTTCTCCACGATCACGCGGCACCGATCATCCGCCATGCCCACCGCTACACGAATCAGGCCAATGCGCTCACCGCTGGCCCTTCAACCCCAAAGGGGTTGGTTTGTGAACATGCGACGGCAGCCCCCTCGACAAGCGTCGATGGCAGCTCGACCGTTAGCCAACGTGAGCGACCAAGCTTTTCTTAGTCGCGATGGGCCAGACGCGTCGAACATTGAACTATCGTCAATGAGTGCCGCTGTCTTCGCATCTGGAACTGTTGCAACTAGACCGTTGGCGTTACCTCGCCTCATGCCCCCGCAAACTGCTGTAATAAGTGGGGCGTCGGCACGTGGAGGATACTTTGGCAGCGTCCATCAACATACCTGTTTACAGCGACGCCCTTGTCGTGCTCGGGACAGCCGGCGTTGTCGTGCCGCTGGTACATCGTTTGGGGATAAGCCCTGTGCTCGGCTATCTCGGGGCTGGGGCGTTGCTCGGCCCGCTTGGGCTTGGCTCGTTCATAAGCCAAGTACCGCTTCTCTATTGGTTCACGATTGTGGACGCCAAAAACGTGGCTGGAATCGCCGATCTTGGCGTCGTCTTCTTGTTGTTTCTCATCGGTTTGAAGCTGTCCTATGAACGGCTGATGGCGATGCGCCGCCTCGTTTTTGGTCTTGGCGGAATGCAGGTGGTGATTACGACGACGATCCTCGCCGCTATCATCGCGGCGACCGGTCAGAACACCCTGATTGCGATCATGCTGGGCGCATGCCTTGCGCTGTCCTCGACCGCTATCGTGTTGGAAGTTCTTTCTAAACAGGGTCGCTTGGCGACCAGCGCTGGAAGGGCTAGTTTTGCCGTTCTGCTTGCGCAGGATCTCGCGGTCATTCCAATCCTAATGTTCGTTTCAATTCTCGGCGCGGACAAGGGCAGTTCGCTCCTGGCGATCGTTGGCATGACGCTGTTTCATGCCTTCGCCGCCGTCGCGTTAATCGTTCTGTTTGGTCGGGCACTGCTGCGCCCATTGTTCCGGGACGTGGCCCGAACACAGTCTAGCGAGCTGTTCATCGCGGCGATCCTGTTCGTCATCGTCGGCACGGGCGTGGTCGCTGCCGCAGCCGACTTGTCAATGGCGCTCGGCGCATTCGTTGCTGGCCTTCTTCTCGCGGAGACCGAGTACCGGAAGGCTATCGAGGCAACCATAGAACCATTCAAGGGCCTGCTGCTCGGCATCTTCTTCTTCACGGTCGGCATGAGCATCGACGTGCGCGTGCTGGCGCGCGAGCCACTGTTGCTGCTGGCCAGCGTGATGGGACTGATCGGACTGAAAGCCATTGTCTTGGCTGGTCTCGCGCGCTTGTTCAAGCTGTCCGTGCCGGCATCGATCGAAACCGGCCTGCTGCTTGGCCCTGGCGGCGAGTTCGCTTTCGTAGGCATCGGACTTGCCGTAACACTCGGCGTGGTCGCGCAGCCGGTCGCGGGTTTTACCCTCGCCGTCACCTCACTAACGATGGCGCTTATTCCCGTCCTCGCCCTTGTCGCCAACCGTTGTTCGGCGTTGCTCAAGGTGCAGAATAAGTTGGATCCAGCGTTGACCGAACTGCCAGTACCGCAGACGCGGCATGCTATCGTTGTCGGTCACGGTCGTGTCGGCAAGGTCGTGTGCACCCTGCTCAAGCAACATAGGGTCGCCTATACAGCAGCCGACCATGACGCCAATTCCGTGTCCGAAGATCGCGCACAAGGCCATACCGTCTACTACGGCGATGCGACCAATCCAGCTTTTCTGAAAGTTTGCGGACTTATGGACGCGTCCGGCGTGGTCATCACCATTCACACACGCTCTCTGATCAACGACATCGTGCAGGAGGTGCGCAAAGCAAGACCGGACATTCTGGTTGTAGCGCGTGCCCGCGATGCCGAGCACGCTCGACATCTCTATGCGATCGGCGTTACCGATGCCGTGCCTGAAACCATCGAGGCCAGCTTGCAGCTGTCTGAAGCAGCGCTGGTTGGCCTCGGCATTCCGACCGGCCCTGTGATCGCATCGATTCACGAACAGCGCGACGCGTTCAGGCAGCTGCTGCAGGCGGCCGCCAAGGAAGTGGGAGCGACGGGAAAGCACTCCCTGCGGGCAAAACGCCCAGCATCGACGTCGTAGGGGGAATTTCGACCGCAAGGGAGACGGAGCCGATTCGCCCGCATCCCCCGCGACGTCCGTCGAGATGTTTTAGCGGTCAAAGTGGGGCAAGGGCGATGAGAGGATCAGTACAGATGCAGCATTCTCTTGGTATGTCACCCACAGATTCA
>JBKJYG010000364.1:0-4204 GCA_046715905.1 Hyphomicrobiaceae bacterium
TTTCAATGTCCCTCCCTCTGGCAGGCTCGAGCCCCATGCGATTGACCAAGCAGATAACCAGCATGGCCCTCGGGCTCTGTCTGGGCTCGATGGTTCTGACGCTGCCGGGGGCCGCCTTCGCCCAGGAGCGGCAGCGATGGGGGACCGAACCTCCGCCACCCGAGGCTTATGAGGAGCGGCGGGACGCTCCCGGTCAGTATCCGCCCTACGGAGCGTCCCAAACACCCCAAGGCCGCACCTACGCTGACCGGCCGCGCGACGAGTATCGCCCGCCCCAGCCCCCTCGATATGAACCCCAACCCTATCCGCCGGACGACCGGGGCTCGGCTCCCGGCGCCTATGGTGAGCCGTCCGAGCGCGGCTATGGGCGCGCGTACGGGCCTCCCTCGCGGGACGCTTCCAACGCCCCTTATCCAGGAGCGGACGGGGACGAACCCCGCGACCGAACCTTCTCAATGCGAGAAATCACGGCTGCCGGGCACGGCTTTTTTGGCTCCATAAGCCAAGGTTTGGCCAGCATCATCGAGTACGCGTTCCGCAAGCAAGGCCGCCCGAACGGCTATATCCTGGGTGAGGATCTAGGCGGAGCGTTCGTGGCCGGCCTCAGGTATGGCGAGGGGCGGCTCTATACCAAAGATGCAGGACAGCACAAAGTCTTCTGGCAGGGCCCCTCGATTGGCTACGATGCCGGCGCCGAAGGCTCAAAAGTGATGGTGCTCGTCTACAATCTCCGCGATCCCGAGGATATCTACGAGCGCTTCGGCGGGATTGCGGGATCCGCCTATGTCGTGGGAGGGGTCGGGTTGACCTTTCAGAGCCATAATAGCATCGTGCTCGCGCCCATCCGTGCCGGAATCGGGCTTCGGCTTGGCGCCAACATCGGGTATCTCAAGTATACGCGCCGTCCCACCTGGAACCCCTTCTGAAGCGGCGCCGTTAAAAGCAGTTATCGATCCGAGCCTTGGCGGGCTCATTGGCAGACTGCCGCGTGCTCATGCCTGACAAGCAGATCGAGTACTGGGATCGAGTCCTGGGATCGCGTACTGGGGATGAGCGAGTGATAACGATCCAGACCGCGATGCTGGTCGCCCTCGGCTTCCTTCTGGCGAGCCTGCTGGCGCTCGTCATCGCTCCGGCGTTCTGGTCCCGGGCTGTGCGATTGACCACGCAGCGCCTCAAAGCCTCGATGCCAATCAGCGAAGTCGAAATCCGAGCCGACAAAGATCGGATCCGCGCCGAATACGCCATCAAAGTGCACAAACTGGAAAGCCATATGGAGCACGTGCGCCTCGCCGCCGCGCGCCAGCAGATCGAAATCAACCGACGCGATGCGGCGGTCAACGAAGCCGAGCGGGCCCTCGACGCTTTGCGGGGGCAACACGAAGAGGCGCTGAATGCGCGCCGCGTGCTTCAGCAGACCGTGGCCGATCGGCTGCCTCAGGTCGAGAACCGGTTGAACGATGCGCGCAAGCTTCTGTACCTGCGGGATCGCGAGCTGGCCGAGCTGGCGCGAACCGCCGAGTTGCAAGGCCGGACTTTGTCCGAGGCGGCAGCCATCAATACCCAGCAGCAAGTTGAAATCGAGCGCCTTGCAGCGTCAGTGACGTCGCGGGCCACCCGCAACCAGGAAGGCTTGAGCGATCCGCGTTTTGAGCGCGAGGTCGCCTTGAAGGCGGAAATCGAGTCGCTGCGCTCCAAGACCCGCGACCAGGCCGAGCTTCTCAAGCGCATCCAAGGCGCTGCAATCCGGGCGCCGGATGCAGTCCCGGCCAGATCAAGCGTGGCGTTGCCTCAGCAGGGGGCGGCAACACCTTTAGCGTCTGCAAAGCCGGCGGTTTTGATGGGAGACAACAGCGCCGCCATCGGGCTGAGCTCGTTAATGACCGACGGCGCCGATCAGGCCGACGCAGAACAGCAGATCCGCGTGCTGCGAGCCCGCACAGAGGATCAAAGCGGCGAGATTATCGGGCTGAAGGCAGCGCTGGAGGCATTTGAAAATCAGGAGGAGGACGCCGATGACGGCTTCTCGCTGCGCCAGAGCCGGATCGCCCTCAAGGCACGGGTCCAGTCGCTCGAAGCGCACAACGTACAACAAGCCGAGCTGGTGCAGAAGTTGCGCAGTGAGCTGGCCGCGAGCAACGACCGGATCGGGCGTCAGGCCTCCCATTTCACCACCGAGCTGAAGCGGCTGGGGGCTGGATCCTTACCCCCTGCGGCGAGCGCCCGGAGGGGCCTTGGGGCGGCAACGCCCAGTCTCGCCGATCGGGTTGCGCAGGCGCGTAATCCCTCCCCGGGCACGCGGGCCCAAGCAGCATCCTCAAACGCGGCGAGTGAGGGGCCCGCAACGGTCGGCGATGGCGCTGGCGGTAGCAAGCGAACTGCTGCGCCGGAGGTAAATCCGGAGAACGCCGCGCAACCTTTGCGTCCGCTGCGGGGCTCCGGACAGACCGCGTCCACCTCCCCTTCCGGCTCTGAGACACCGGGCGATCCGGCAGCCAACGCCGACGAGGATAAGCGCCGTTCGCGTCTGCTTGAGCGGATCGCGAACATTGGCCGGTCGAGTTGAGCTTTAGCCTCCTCATCGCCTCACGATCGCCTGATAGCAAGCCTTAGAATAGCGCTTGCTCCTGCATGGAGCAGGGTTACTTTGTACCGAGTTCGAAGGAGCTGTTCCATGTCCCGCATTCATTCCGAGCTTGCGTCCGTGCCCGCGCCGCACCCCGCCGAGGGTACCAACAGGCCGGCAGCGCTGACCGAGGCTTATGACGGGCGCTTTGACACCTTCGAAGACGACGATGACGTCGAACTGGCTCCTCCGCCGCCGCCCTTGCCGCCGCGTCGCGCTCCTTTGCGGCTGGTCGAGCGATTAGACCAGGAGAAAACCTCGACGAGCGAACCCGACCGGTCAGCCCGGTTCGGATCAGAAGATGACCTCGAGTTCGCATCTTTTCGTGCCGCTGAGGTGGAGCACCGGCCGGCACTGCGCTATTACGCAGTCAGTAACGCCCTGCCGCTGTCGGCGCTGCCGCAGGCGCTCTCCCGGCTCATGCTCCCGCGCATCCTGTCGATTGCGCCCACGGCCAGCGCTGGTCCGCGTCAGTCGCTGGCGATGCCCTTACCGGCCATTGATGCCGACCCGATCGAGCCCGCCTCCCGTTTACTGGCCTTGATGCGGGAGCAACGCTCCCTGTTGGAGCGGCTTGCCGATCAGTCGCAACCGTCCCCCCCTGCGCCGGATATTCCGCCCCCCGACGTCCCGGCCCTTGGCCTGCTGCCGTTTAGCCCGGCCTTTTTCGATGTGCGGGATATACCCAGCGATTACGACCTCGATCGCGGTGAGATGCAGCCGGAGCCGTTCAACGGCTATGATTTCTCCTGTCCGGGGCCCGCCGACGAGGCCGCATCATCCTTGATGCCGATCGACACCGCGTGGGACCCCGAGGACGGGAGCGAGGATGTCCAACAGCGGCATTCGGCCGAGGACATCATCCGCGCTCTCGCTGCCATCGAGCCCGCGCAGGATCCGGAATCGCGCGAGAGCCTGTCGGAACTCGCCTATGCACGGACGCGCGCCGCAGAAGCCGAGATGTGGAGCGGCCGGCCAGCATCTCCGGACGCTCGATTTTCCGTGATGTCCTACGAGACCGAGCGGCCGCCGATGATTATCGAGCGGGCGCAAGCCGAACTCGACAATCTTGCTGCGTTCGGACCTTCCCGGCCGCCGGCGATGCCCAATCCGCTGCCCGGCTTCCTCATCGGCCTCGGCATGTCTGCGTGCACAGGTTGGGGCGTGTTCTTTGCGCTGCGGCTTTACTGAGCAGGCAGGGCTCCCGGCTCGCGCACCGATCCCATCGTGTGACTGTCGGATGCCGGCTCGACAGGCCGTGGCCACGCGCTATTTTGGTCTTCGGTTTGCCGCAGGAGACCTCCGATGATGAATTCTCACGTGACCCTCTCCCGCATCGAGCTTTATAGCTTCCGCGCGCCCATCAAGGAGCCGATCCGCACATCGTTTGGCATCATTCCCGCGCGGGTCGTGTTGCTGGTGCGCGTCGAGGATAACGACGGCGCGCACGGCTGGGGCGAGATCTGGGCCAACTTTCCGCCCTGCGGGGCAGAGAACAAGGCGCGGCTGCTGGAGGAGCTGATCATTCCCATGGCGCTGGGCCGCTCGTATTCGAGCGCGCCCGCGGCTTGGCTGGAC
>JBKJYG010000365.1:0-5047 GCA_046715905.1 Hyphomicrobiaceae bacterium
AATTGCCGATGAAGAACGCAAACGCCCCCGTCAGCGCCACGAAGATCACCGCGAAGATATAAGCGAGTGGCGTGCCGAAGTAAGCGCCAAGCTCGCGCTTGGCGATGATCCAGACGTTATGCACGGCGGGCATTTCCTTCCTGGGTCGTAATCTGGCGGAACACGTCGTCGAGCTTGCCACGCTCGACATACATTTCCGACACGGTGAGCGATCGCTCGGCCAGCGCCGCTGCGACCTCGCTCGCAATCGAAAGGCCGCCCTTGGGTATGGCGCGCAGCGTGGTGTGTCCGTTGGCAGCGCTTCGCTCGACCTTGGCCACGTGCGGCAGCGCCCCCAGAGCCGCGGCCACCACATCGGCCCCCGCCGTCCCCACTTTGATGACGACCGCGTTATGATTGGGCATCCGGCGCTGCAGGTCCTCGGCCGTGCCATCGGCAACGATGCGTCCCCGGTCGATGACGACGGCCCGCGTGCACACGGCCTCGACCTCCTCCAGGATGTGCGTCGACACGATGATGGCCTTGTCGCGCGACATCTCGACAATCAAGTCCCGCACGAGCTTTTTCTGGTTGGGATCGAGACCATCCGTGGGCTCGTCCATGATGAGCACGGGCGGATCGTGCAGGATGGCTTGGGCCAGTCCGACGCGGCGTTTGAAGCCCTTGGACAAGGTCTCGATGCGCTGATCGAGCACGCCCGAAAGCCCGGTCCGTGCGACCGCTGTCTCGACGCGGGTTGTGCGATCCTGGCCGCTGAAGCCGCGGATTTCCGCAATGAACCGTAAGAACGACGCGGCCGTCATGTCGCCGTAGGCGGGTGCGCCCTCGGGCAGATACCCGATGCGGCCCTTGGCCTCCTTCGGCCTGTCAGCCATCTGAAGGCCGCAGATGCGGGCGTATCCGGAATCGGGCTCGAGGAAGCCCGTCAGCATTTTCATGGTCGTCGATTTGCCGGCACCGTTGGGACCCAAGAAGCCCAGCACTTCGCCTTTGGCCACCCGCAGCGAAATATCATCGACTGCGGTGATCGACCCAAACGTTTTGCGCAGGTGGTCGGCCTCGACCAACATCGTCATGTCATCCTCCGGGCGCAGCAGCGCGGTCGCCCTGGCGACCGCTTGAACATCAAGTTTTTCGGAAACCGCCCAGGCCGCGACAGTTGGGGTGGGGAGTAAGTCCAGACTTTGGCACTGTCAAGGCGGCAGTGCCAACAGGGCCCGGCTCGACAACTTCGAAACCCACGGCCCGCGGCTTCCAACGCCTGTTCTAGACGTCGAAAAACACCGTCTCGCCCTCGCCTTGAACGCGGATGTCCAAGCGGTAGCTCTGATTTTGCCGCGTGGCGACCAGCGTCGACCGGCGATCGGAAGGCACGCTCAGCAGCACGGGATCGCATGCGTTGGCGGCGCGCTCGTCGTCGAAGTAAAGCCGCGTGTAAAGATGGTTCTGACCGCCACGGGTGAACAGGATCAAGGTGATGTGCGGCGCCTGGCCATCCCCGATCGATCCGGGTTTCAAGGTCTCGAAGGCGTAGCACCCGTCCTTGTCGGTAGCGCAGCGGCCAAACCCTTTGAACGCGGCATTGGAGCTGCGGGCATCGGCTGGGTGAGCGTAGCGGCCCTGGGCGTCGGCCTGCCAGATCTCGATCAGCGCGTCACTCATCGGCATCCCTTGTCCGTCGGTGATGCGGCCTTCGATCCTTATCGGTGCACCCGGTTCACCGGCGTCGCGGATTTGAGCACCCGCAAGGCCGTGACCTGGATAGCCGGATTGGTCGGGGACCAGGCTGTAATGAAAAAACGGGCCGGCCGTCTGGGAGGGCGTCTGCTTCAACATCGTCCTCACGTCTCCATTGGCGTTTCGGCGCGCCCTCGCAGCACGATGTCGAACGCATACCCGAGCGCGTGCCCGGGCTCCGTGGCGTCAAGCGAAAAGGATGAGACCAAACGGTCGCGTGCGCCCACAGGCACACTTGTGAAGATCGGATCGAATGCCAGCAACGGATCGCCGGGGAAAAACACCTGTGTGATCAAACGCGTCGCGATGCTCGGCCCGAACAGCGACAGGTGGATGTGCGGCGGACGCCAGGCATTGGCGTGATTACCCCAAGGGTAGGCGCCGGGTTTGATGGTGGTAAACTTGTAGCGGCCCTCGCTATCCGTGACGCAGCGCCCGGCGCCAAAGAAGTTCGGATCGACGGGGGCGTCGTGCTGATCGTTGACGTGGATGTAGCGCCCAGCGGCGTTCGCTTGCCAGATCTCGATCAGGGTGTGGGGCACGGCGCGGCCGTTCTCATCGACCACCCGACCCGTCATGATGATGCGTTCGCCGATGGGTTCCGCGCCTTTCCGCCCGCTTTTCGTCAAGTCGGAGTCGAGGGGATCGACACTCTCGTGTCCATAAACCGGTCCCGTCAACTCGGTCAGCGATTGCTTGATCGGAATCAGCGGCTTCTTCGGCGCGCGATAGATCGTCGAGGTGTATTGAGGATTGATCATCACCGGATGGCTCGCCCAATCGCGCGGCCGGAACGGAGTGTTTTGCATGGTGACCCTCGTCTTCATGCGTTTGTTCGTCGGCGTCATAGTACCTAAGCCGAGTGAGACGCGCGACACCTATTCGCCGACGGTTCCGCAAGGCTTCAGGAAGTGTTGACGGCGCCAGGTTCAGCCTTCACTCTTCGGCCTCATACAGCTTAGATTCCGGTCACAAAATCTCGGGAACGAAGGCCGCGTTACGGGTGACGCCACAGACGGGAAGGCGACGACATGACGACCTATGATTACATCATCGTCGGGGGTGGCTCGGCTGGCTCTGTTCTGGCCAACCGACTTTCGGCCAAAAGCAAAACCCACGTGCTGCTGCTGGAAGCCGGCCAGGACACCCCGCACGGCAAGATACCTCCCGAGATCCTCGACAGCTATCCAGGCACCGCGTATTTCGATCCCCGGTTTCACTGGACCGAACTCAAGGTGCGCACCGAGGTCGTGTCGCACAACAACCCGCAGGAAAATCCTCCACCTTTGCGCAAGTACGAGCAGGCGCGCGTTTTGGGCGGCGGTTCCTCCATCAATGGTCAGCTCGCCAATCGTGGCGCGCCGAGCGATTTCCGGATGTGGGAGGAGCGCGGCGCCAAAGGGTGGGGCTGGGACGACGTGCTTCCCTATTTCAAGAAGGTCGAACGCGATATGGATTTTGAAGGTCCCTATCACGGCACGGAAGGACGCATTCCCGTCCGGCGCATTTTTCCCGATTTGTGGACCGAGCACGCCAAAGCCTCGGGCAAAGCCTTTCAGCAGGCGGGGTTCGAATATCTCCCCGACCAGAACGGCGAGTTTAAGGACGGCTATTTTCCGCTGACCATCTCGAACGCCTATGAGCGGCGCGTTTCAGCGGCCATAGGCTATCTTGATCCGGGCACCCGGCAACGCAGCAATCTTACGATTTCGACTGAAACGCAGGTGAGCGAGCTGCTGTTCGACGGCCTCCGCTGCGTTGGCGTGAAGGCCAGCGTCAAGGGGCGGCCCGAGGAGTTTCGGGCCCGCGAGGTGATCCTGTCCACGGGTGCCATTCACTCCCCGGCGCATCTGCTGCGGTCCGGCATCGGGCCGGTTGGTCATTTGAAAGACATGGGCATCACCGTCCGGCACGCGTCGGCAGGCGTCGGCCAGCGGTTGATGGATCATCCCTCGATCTCCGCCTCGGCTTATGTGAAGCCGCATGCGCGCATGAACGCGTACACACGCCGGCATCTTTTGGTCGGCTTGCGCTATTCGTCGAACCTACCCGAAATCCCCAAAGGCGATATGTTCGCAGTCACTGTCACGAAATCGGCGTGGCACGCGGTCGGCGAGCGCATCTGCTCGTTCCTTATCTTCGTCAACCGCACCTGCTCGGAGCGCGGCGAGGTTCGCCTGACCTCGAAGGACTGGCGTCAGGAGCCCATGGTCGAGTTCAATCTGCTCTCCGACCGGCGTGATCTTGACCGGCTCGTGACGGGCTTCCGCATGATGGGAAATTTGTACGCGACGCCCGCCATGAAGGCGGTCAGCGCGGATCCGTTCCCGGCAACCTATTCCGACCGGGTCCGCAGGCTGGGCATCGTCAATACCAAGAACAAGATCATCACGGGTGTCGCCGGGCGATTGCTTGACGGACCGGCAGCGCTGCGCAGCTACCTGATCAACAACGTGGTGACGGAAGGCTTCAAGTTCGATGACGTGATGACCGACGACGAGCAAGCGGAAGCCTTCGTGCGCAAGGCCGCCATCGGGGTCTGGCATGCCTCCTGTTCGTGCCGCATGGGCGCGGAGGGCGATCCGATGGCTGTCACCGACGCAGCGGGCCGCGTGCGTGGCGTGCAGGGGTTGCGCGTCGTTGATGCCTCGATCTTTCCCATCGTGCCGTCGGCAAATACGAATTTTCCGACGCTGATGACGGCCGAGAAGATTGCCGACCAGATCGTGCGGGACGCCGCCTGAAGAGGCTCGGTTTGCTCAAGGCGCAGTCTGTGGGAAAGCATCGGCCGATGATCGTCAGTGAACCCTACTGGTGGGAAGCGGCACCGCCCGCAACACTGCCGCAGGTCAATCTCCGCACCCGTTCCGACGTCGTCGTCGTTGGGGCTGGCTACACGGGATTGTCGGCCGCGCTGATCCTCGCACGGGCCGGCCGCTCGGTGCAGGTGTTCGATCGCATGAAGCCCGGCGAAGGGGCCTCCACCCGCAATGGCGGGATCGCCAGTGGCAATCTCAGACCTTCACGGGCCGAGCTGACTCGTAAATTTGGGCCCGGACGCGCCGATGCGATTTTCGCCGAAGCCAAGACGGCGCGCGAAAGCCTGGCGAACTTCATCCAGGATGAAGCAATCGATTGCGACTTCAAACTGACCGGCCGGTTCACGGGAGCGTCGAATGCCGGCGATTTTGAACGGCTGGCGCACGAGGCCGATCACCTGAGCATGCTTGGGATCGAGGCCTATGCCGTGCCGCGCGCCGAGCAACGGACGATACTGGGCACCGATTTCTATCACGGCGGCACGGTGCGG
>JBKJYG010000366.1:0-4834 GCA_046715905.1 Hyphomicrobiaceae bacterium
ATCGCGGCACTCGAGGCTGCTGCCCGCGCCGGACGCGACGTCATGGAGCCCTCGATCCTATGCGCGAAGGCTGGCGTCACCACGGGAGAGTGGGGAACCGCGCTACGCCGCGTATTCGGCGAATATCGAGCGCCGACCGGAGTCGGCCAATCAGCCATCACGCAGTCCGTTGGCCTCGATCAGATCCGAAACCGCGTGCATGCCGTGTCCAAGCGTCTTGGCCGCCGGCTGAAGATCGTTGTCGGCAAGCCCGGTCTTGACGGCCATTCCAACGGTGCAGAGCAGATCGCGGTGCGGGCACGCGATTGCGGCATGGAAGTGGTTTATGAAGGCATCCGTCTGACGCCGGCCCAGATCGTGCGGACGGCGCTGGATGAAAGCGTCCACGTGGTTGGGCTGTCCATCCTGTCGGGGAGCCATCTGCCCTTGGTGCGCGACATCATGGAACGGATGCGCGCCGAGGGGCTCGAGAGCATTCCGGTGATCGTTGGCGGCATCATCCCGCCTAGCGACGCCCAAGCCTTGCGGGCGGCCGGCGTCGCGGGCATCTACACGCCCAAGGATTATGAACTCAACGCCATCATGGGCGACATCGTGCGGCTGGTCGAGGCTGGTCAGGCTTGATCAGCCAGGGCATTCGGAGACAAGCCCTGCGGTGTCGCGGACACGCCAGATGCCAAGCCGTTCGAAGGCTGCATCGATCATCCGGTTGAGCCGGGCAAAGCCTAGACCGTGGCGACGGGCGTTGCGGGCGAGCCGACCGCCCCTGGCAGCCGCAGGGGTGGCGCGGTCAGCAGGAAATAGCTGCGATTGTTTGTCCGCAGCCAGTTGGCCAGCTCCGAAAGCCGCCAGATCTCGCCCAGATTGCAGCCCGTCTTGAACAGCGCATGCTGATGCAGGGGCAGCATCGCGCATTGGCCGGGTTTCAGCGGGGCATTGTGAATCTCGACGGCGTAGTTGTCCGAGATCAGGGCCGCCACCTTGGACTCCGTCACCCAGCGCAGCAGCCGTTCGTCGGAGCCGTCGAGACCCCCGCACGAGTTGTGCAGTGTCGCCTCGTCGGGGCTCTTTTTGCCCTCCAGAATGACCTCGTCGAAGCCGGTGCGAAAACACATCAGATCACCCGGCAGCACCTTGATCCCGTCAGCGGCGAAGATCTTCATCAGGTCGTCATAGCCGACAGCCTTTTTGGCGCGTCCGAAGTGGGCCTCGATATCGACCATCACGGCGCGCCCCTGCAGGCACGTGACGGCCATGTTCTCAACGCCGAGTGCGTTGGCCGCCGACGTCGACTTGGCTTCGACGAACGTGCCAGGTACGCCACCGGCCTGCTTGCCGTCAGTCGGGCCGACGATTTCGATGCCCCCGCGGTAGCCGTTGTAAAACACGGGCTCGGCCCGGCCGTCACCATCGGCGTCGAACAGCGCGCCGACATGAGCCAGCGAATCCCACTGCGTCGAATATTGCAGGTGCAGCAGCACCATGTCGTCGTTGATGACGTCGGTCAGCCCCGGATGCTCCCACTCGGTTCGGAACATCCAGTTGGGCTTGTCGCCGCGCAGGGTCGGGCGAATTTGCGGGGGATGGCGGCGCGGATTGAGGACGGCCCCGCCCGGGTAATCGAGCGGCATGGAAAGACAGAAGGTCTGCCCGGTCTTGATTTCGGCAACGCCCTGCAAGACTTTCTCAGGCGTCAGCTCGTTCAAACGTCCAAGCTGGTCATCGGGACCGTAGTCGCCCCACGTCGAATTCTCGGGCCGCTTCTTCCAACGCTTGTTCTCGACCATCCGCATTCCCTCCGTTCGCTGCCGGGTAGAGAATACGATACTTGTCCGGACATGCAACATTGACGCCGAGCTGCGTTGGCGGCTGCCTTACCCGAGGGTCAAATTATCAGCCGGCGGAACATTGAGCGCCAGGGGGCGTTGAGAGCACGAGCATGTATCCCACCATGCGAGGCTCTCGCCCTGGATTCGAACGCATCCGATGCGTCGGTAAGAGTAAACAGGAGACGGCGATGGATTCCACCACACTCATTGTTCTCGTCATCGTGCTGCTGGTCGTTGGCGGCGGGTTCTATGGCCGGGGTCGCTGGTTCTGAGGCGAACAGGCGACGCACGGGGTCACAGCAGGCTGCGCCTTAGCCGTGGCGAGAGGCGGCGCTTTTAACCGGTGCCGGACCATCTCCTATGGGTTGAGCGACGTTTCGTTGAGCGACGTCCAGGATCTCTTTGTCAACCTCCCGATTCGGACCCGCCATGGCCGACCCCTACTCAATCCTTGGCGTTGAGAAGACCGTCAGCGACGATGCGATCCGCTCGGCCTATCGCAACCTGGCGAAGAAATTCCATCCCGATCTCAACCCCGGAAATCCGGAAGCCGAGCGGCGCTTCAAGGAGATATCCGGCGCCAACGACATCGTGGGCGATCCCGAAAAGCGGCGGCGCTATGATGCGGGGGAGATCGACGAGACGGGCGCTGATCGCCCCGAGCGGCGCTTCTACCGAGATTTTGCCGAAGGTTCAGGTCGCCGCAAGTACGAGCCTCAGGGCGGATCCGCGCATGCATTCGAGGATCTGGGCGGCATCTTCGGCGATCTGTTCCGAAACGCCCAGGCCTCCCGCCAGCCGGGCTCGGAGCATCACTTCCAGATGCCGGGGCGGGACGTGTCCTACGCCCTCGAAATCGAGTTCCTGGAGGCCGTCAACGGCGCCAGGAAGCGAATCGATATGCCGGATGGTCGAACGCTCGATGTCACGATCCCGATGGGCCTCGACGATGGGCAGGTGATCCGGCTGAAAGGACAGGGTTTGCCGGGCGTTGGCGGGGGCCAGCCCGGGGACGCGCTGATCGGCATCAGCGTGCGGCCGCATCCCACCTTCCGGCGCGATGGAAAGCAGATCAGCTCGGTCGTCGCGGTGACACTCAACGAAGCCGTCTCGGGCGGCCTCGTTCGCGTCGAGACGATCGCCGGGCCGGTCGAGGTCAGAGTTCCCAAAGGGTCGAACTCCGGCCGGGTGCTCCGATTGCGCGGCAAGGGCGTGCCCGTGGCGAATGCCAGCGCCGGGGATCATCTCGTGGAGCTGCGCGTCATGCTCCCCGAGCAGCCGGACGCGGCATTTGAAACCTTCATTCAAGACTGGGAGCGGCAGCATCCCTATGATCCTCGGCGGCCCTCAGGAGCGTCCAGATGATCAGTGAGCTAGAGCTTGTCGAACGCATCGAGCGGCTTGAAACCGCGGCCCTGCACCACTGGGTCGCACGGGGCTGGGTCATGCCTCACGTGGTCGATAACGAACGCCGTTTCGACGCCCTCGACGTGGCCCGGGTCTGCCTCATTTGCGACCTGCACTATGACCTGGAGATTGCCGAGGACGACGTGCCGGTGGTGCTCTCTCTGGTGGACCAGCTCCATACCAATCGCCGCACGATCCGCGCTCTGGCAGAGGCCATCGCCGCCGAGGCGCCCGAAGTGCGCGACAGGATCCGTGCGCGCGCCCAGGGCTGGCTGGCTCAGTAAAACGAGGCTTGCTCGCTCGCGTCAGGCGGCTCTCATGCCGCCTTCCGCCGGAACGCGGCGAGGCTACCGGCGTGGATCAGCTCACTCGGGAGAACGTGGCCGACGATCTCCTCTGCCATGCGGCCGACCTCGATCAGCCGGTCGAGGTCGACCCCCGTCTCGAGACCCATTTCCTCACACAGCAGCACAAGCTCTTCCGTACAGATGTTCCCGGCCGCGCCTTTCTGGCCGGCGAAGGGACAGCCGCCGAGGCCTCCGACCGTCGAGTCGAATTGCGCCACACCCATCTTCAGCGCCGCATGCGCGTTGGCGATCGCCATGCCGCGGGTATCATGCAGATGCAGGGCCAGGGTTTTGTCCGGCCACCGCGAGCGCACCTCGGCAAGCACCCGTTCGATCCTTGCTGGCGTCGCCCAGCCCATCGTGTCGGCAAGTGAAAAGAGGGGAATGTCGACGCCGTGCTCGTTGGCGATGGCCAGCCCATCCTCAAGCGTGCGGATGACATCGGCTGGCGCAATATCGCCTTGATAGTTGCAGCCGAAGGCGGCCATGACGCCAATCCGGGTCACGGGCACGCCGTTGGCCAGATGCAGCGCGGTTTGCTTGCGCATCGCCGCCACGTTTTCGGCGTGAGTTCGATTGAGGTTCTTCTTGGTGAACCCCTCCGAGGCGGTCAAGGAGATCGAACCGCTCAGGGTGAGCTTGTCGCGAAACGCCAGCGCTCTCTCAAGTCCATGGCCATTGAACCAGAGCGCCGTGTAGTCGATGCCGGGTTTGGCCATAAAACCCTCGACGGCGGCTTCGGCGTCGGCCCAACCGGGCACCAGGCGGGTATTGACGAAGGAACAGACCTGGATGTGCGTCAGCCCCGTCTCGGCCAAGGCTTCGATCAGCCGTATCTTTTGGGCCGTACTGATCGGGCCGGGCTCGATCTGAAAGCCTTCACGGGGACCCTCTTCGTGAATGGCAACGTGCTTTGGCAGGTCGGTCATGGCTGATCCTCTGGTCCGAGTAAGTGCGGGCATCCCATCGGCTCGAACTCACCACCGTTGGCCCGGTTTGTCGAGCCCGAGGGGCACGCCAGCCTCATCCGCCCAGCCATAACCGGCGCCCGAATTCCCCTGAGACCCGTTGACGGCAGCCGTGGTAATACGCTCAATGCGCAAGACATATCGCACGCCGTCCGGCGACCCGCAGCCTTGGGATCTCAAAGATGAAAATAGCCATTATCGGGGTCGGCGCCATGGGTTCCGTCTACGCTGGTCTGCTCGCCGATGCAGGCCAGCATTAGGTTAGGGCCGTCGACACCTGGGC
>JBKJYG010000367.1:0-3549 GCA_046715905.1 Hyphomicrobiaceae bacterium
GAAACCAGCGCTTCCAACCGCCCTCGAACCAGCACATAAGGCTTCAGCCCGCCACCGGCCAGGTCCAACGCGAAGCGCAGCGGATGTCCGGGCCCGCAGTGGACCACATCATCGACATTAGTCCGGAAGATCAGCGCACGGTCGGGCCCCTCACCCGTGACGTCCATCTCGACCGCCAGGAACGGCGCATCGGCGACCGCGACGTCCACTTTCTCGACCGGTGTTACAAGGTAATGCCGCCCGTCATCATCGCGCCGCAGTACGGTCGAGAACAGCCGCACCAGTGGCTTTCGACCGATCGGGCTGCCTTGATAGGTCCACGTACCGTCGGCCTGAATAGCCATTCCGATATCGCCGCAATAGGGCGGGTTCCAGCGCTCGACCGGCGGCATGCTGTGTTCGGGCTGTTGCCGCAGCGCAGCCTCTAAGCCGGACAGGCCAACGAGCGGCGCGGGGCCGGGTGCCGCATCAGGCGAACCGCCGTTGGAGTAAGGATTGCTCGATGTCATCGTCGCTCACCTTAGGTCGTTCCACCCTCGCCACCGGGCCTTTAGGTACGAGCGGACGCGGGCCGTTCAAGGTTACGCATCCTTAATAGGAAAGCCGCTCGTTCGGCTGATATATCATCATAAGCGCAAACCGTGACCGTTTTGAACGGCTATTAATCCCGCGTCTGGCTAGCGGGTGTAAGGTTCATCGATGAGCACCGTCGCCACGCCCACCAACACAAGTGTCACCCACACCGATGACATCGTCGCCCGCGTCGAGGCGGCTGGCGAACGCATCCAGCGCGTCCATAAGGCCGCCAGCTCCGTTATCTTCGGCCAGGAGCGCGTGATCGAGCGGACCCTGGTCACCATCTTGGCGGGCGGGCACGGCCTGCTCGTGGGCGTGCCGGGCCTGGCCAAGACCTTGCTCGTCGAGACATTGGGCACGATCCTGGGTCTGGACGCCAAGCGCATCCAGTTTACGCCCGATCTGATGCCCTCCGATATCATCGGCTCCGAGGTTCTGGAGGATGCCGGCGGGACGGGGCGGCGCAGCTTTCGCTTCATCAAGGGCCCGATTTTTGCGCAGCTGCTGATGGCCGACGAGATCAATCGCGCTTCGCCGAAGACCCAGTCGGCCCTGCTGCAGGCGATGCAGGAGCACCACGTGACGGTGGCCGGCCAGCGGCACGACACGCCGGCGCCGTTCCACGTGCTTGCGACCCAGAATCCGCTCGAGCAGGAGGGAACCTATCCCCTGCCCGAGGCTCAGCTCGACCGTTTCCTGCTGCAGGTCGATGTCGGTTACCCCAACGAGGTTGCCGAGCGTCGCATGCTGTTTGCGACCACCGGCACTGAGGATCGGCGCATCGAGGCCGTCCTGACGGGACCCGAGCTGATGACCATCCAGCGCCTTGTCCGCCAGATCCCGGTTCCTGACAAAGTCGTCGAGGCCATTTTGACCCTGGTCCGCTCGGCCCGGCCCGGCGAGCAGGCCGGAAGCGAGACCGACCGCCTGATCGCGTGGGGTCCAGGGCCGCGCGCCAGCCAAGCCCTCATGCTGGCCGTTCGCGCCAAGGCGCTGATCGACGGGCGGCTTGCGCCATCTGTCGATGACGTGATCTCGTTGGCCGAGCCTGTTCTCAAGCATCGCATGGCTTTGACCTTCGCCGCGCGCGCGGAAGGGTCCGATATCAACGGCGTGATCGCCACCCTTGCGGGCCGGCTGGGCTAAGGTCGCGCACGCCACCGCGCCATGATTGCTCGGGCCTTGCATCGCGCGAGGCAGGCTTGGAGTTCGGAGACGTCGAAGCATGGCAGGACTTGAAGGCAAGCCGAATCCAGGACGCCCGTCTTCGCCCGTTGAGACCGGCCGCGTTAATCGGCTGGCGTCTGAGGCGCACGGACTTGCCGATCGGCTGCCCGATCTGGTCCTCGATGCCATCCGGATCTCGACCACCGTCGCCCACGGCATCCATGGCCGGCGCCGCGCGGGCCCGGGGGAAACGTTCTGGCAGTTCCGGCAATTCCAATCACTTGACAGCGCCACCCTGATCGACTGGCGTCGCTCGGCCAGCTCCGACCACCTCTTCGTGCGCGAACGCGAATGGGAAGCGGCACACACCATCTGGCTGTGGTCGGATCTGTCCTCCTCGATGAATTTCCAAAGCCACCTCTCCAGTCAGTCAAAACGCGATCGCGCGCTGACGCTGATGCTCGCCTCCGCCGAGCTGCTGGTGCGCGGGGGTGAGCGCGTGGGGCTGCTCGGACTGACACGTCCGACCGCCAGCCGCAAAGCGGCCACGCGCCTCGCCGAAACGCTGGCCACCCAGGTTGGCCGGCCTGAAACCACAACCAGCCTGCCGCCGGACGTGCGCTTGCCACGGTTCTCGGGGGCCTTGCTGTTCAGCGATTTCCTCGATCCGATCGAGGCGATCGAGGCTCGCCTCCGAACCATCGCGCAAGCCGGCGTTGGCGGGCATCTGGTGCAGGTCCTCGACCCGGCGGAGGAAACGCTGCCCTATGAGGGCCGGGCCGAGTTCATGGCCGTCGAAGGTGGCGAGCGCTGGATCGCGGATCGGGTCGAAACCCTGCGCGAGCGCTATCAAGCCCGCCTCAAGGCGCACCGTGAAGCCCTGATGCAGGTCGCCCGCCGCCTCGGCTGGACTTTGCTCGTCCATCACACCGATCGCCCCGCCTCCGAGCCCCTTCTATCGCTCGTGCTGCGGCTGCAGGGAGAAACCGGCGACTATCGCTTCACCGGATCCGCCTTCTCGGGAGCCGGTGCATGAGTCTAGGCGCGCTGACGTTCCTCAATCCCTGGTTGCTCGGCGCGCTGCTGGCGCTGCCGGTGATCTACTGGCTGTTGCGCACGGTGCCGCCGCGGCCCCGGCAGATCAACTTCCCCCCGACCCGCATCCTCATTGGCCTCGAGAACGACCAGAAGACCCCCGCCAAGACACCCTGGTGGCTCACCTTGATCCGCATCCTGGCGGCGGCTCTGGTGATCTTCGCGCTGGCCGAACCGGTCCTCAATCCGGACCGCGAGCAGGCTCTCAAGGGCGGCGGGCCGATGGTCATCGTGGTCGACAACGGTTGGGCCTCGGCCACGCGGTTTGGCGAGCGTGTCCGCATGGTCGAGCGGCTGATCGGCGAAGCCGAGGCCCAGAGCCGTCCGGTTCTGATTGCTCAGACAGCGCCGCCCGTGCGCCAGCAAAGCCTTCGCATCGAAGCTCCGAACGCGGCGCGTTCGACCGCCGCCGCCCTGGCGCCGCAACCCTTTGCGCCCGTCAGGATGGACATCGCCGTCCAGATCGGCGCGACGCTCGCCGGCGCCCCGCAAGCTTCCGTGGTGTGGCTCACCGACGGCATCGATCACGACGGGCGCGCACGGGCCTTCGCCGACAAGCTGGTTGAACTCTCAGGCAGCGGCGGCGGCGTCTCCGTCATCGACTCCAGGGCGGGCGAGGAGGCCCTCGGCGTCAGAGCCGCCTTGGCGCGTGAAGGCCAGCTCGAGGCCGCCGTGCAGCGCGCCGACGGTGGTGCACGCACGGGCCACGTG
>JBKJYG010000368.1:0-5412 GCA_046715905.1 Hyphomicrobiaceae bacterium
AGGCATGCGTGCGGCATTGTTCATCGCGTCTGTGGCGCTGCTGGCCCTGACGCTCCTGATCGCGCGGGCAATGGTCTCGTCAACCTTCGGCAAGATTCTCATCGCCATCCGCGATGCGGAACCGCGCGTTCGTTTCCTCGGCTATCGGGCCGAGAACTACAAACTGCTGGTGTTCACGGTGTCGGCCTGTCTGGCGGGCCTTGCCGGCGCCCTTTACGTGCCGCAGGTCGGCATCATCAATCCGTCGGAATTCTCGCCGGCCAATTCGATCGAGGCCGTGATTTGGGTGGCGGTTGGCGGTCGCGGCACGTTGATCGGGGCGGCCGTCGGCGCGGTGGTCGTCAACCTTCTCAAGTCGATTTTCACCACGGGTCTGCTGGCCGCCTACTGGCTGTTCGCGCTCGGCGGCCTGTTCGTCCTGGTGACGCTGTTGTTGCCGAAGGGGATCGTCGGCACCCTGATCGAACATTGGCCGCAGCGCGACCGACATAAGGGCGCGGCCAATGGCCGGCCCGCGCCTCAGCCGGCGGAATGACCATGCATCTTGAAGCCGCCGCACGCGTCACCAGCGCTCTACTGTATCTGGACGGAGTGACAGTCACCTTCGATGGGTTCCGGGCGCTGAACGAACTCTCCCTCGTGCTGGAGCCGGGCGAGATGCGCGCCATCATCGGCCCCAACGGCGCGGGCAAAACCACCATGATGGATGTCATCACGGGCAAAACCCGGCCGGACGACGGCAGCGTTTTTTTTGGCGGCAGCATCGATTTGACCAAGCTAGACGAGGCTGGAATTGCCGAGCTCGGCATCGGGCGCAAGTTCCAGAAACCCACGGTGTTCGAAAGCCACAGCGTCGCCGACAACATCCGGCTGGCGTTGAAAGACCCTCGCACCGCCATGTCGGCGCTGTTTGGCGCCCGCAACCGCATTCGTTCTGAACGCATCGACCGTGTACTCGAGGTGGTGAAGCTGACCGAGCATCGCGATCGCCTTGCCGGCGCGCTCAGTCATGGACAGAAGCAATGGCTCGAAATCGGCATGCTGCTGGCGCAAGATCCAAAACTGCTGCTCGTCGATGAGCCTGTTGCCGGCATGACGGATGCGGAGACTGAGGCGACTGCGCATCTGCTCAAGGAAATCGCGAAGACCCATTCGGTGGTCGTTGTCGAGCACGACATGTCCTTTGTTCGCGCCCTTGGCGTCAAGGTGACGTGCCTGCATGAAGGATCCGTCCTCGCGGAAGGATCGATTGACGATGTTGCCGCCGATGAGCGCGTCATCGAAGTTTATTTGGGGCGCTGATCGGCCGGGTGAACGCGCTACGCTGAAAGCCGAGCAAGGATGCCGTCATGTTGACCGTCGATGCCATCGATCTATCTTACGGCGCGGCCCAAGCGCTGCGCAGCGTCTCGCTGACCGCCAAGCTCGGCGAGGTCTCGTGCGTCATGGGACGCAACGGCGTGGGCAAGACGAGCTTGCTGCGTGCAATCTGCGGTCAGCACCCGATCAACGGCGGACGCATTCATTGGCAAGGCGAGGACGTCTCACGACTGCTACCCTATGAGCGGGCTCGCCGCGGTGTTGCCTTCGTGCCGCAAGGCCGCGAGATCTTTCCACTGCTGACCGTCAAAGAGAATCTTGAGACCGGATTTGCTCCGCTGAAGCGCGCGCAACGCAGCATACCTGACGTCATTTTCGAGCTGTTCCCCGTGCTGCGCGAGATGCTGCGCCGTCGCGGTGGTGATCTCTCCGGCGGCCAGCAGCAACAACTTGCGATCGGGCGAGCGCTGGTGATGCGCCCCAAGCTGCTCGTACTCGATGAGCCCACGGAAGGCATCCAACCGTCGATCATCAAGGACATCGGCCGGGCCATCGACTTTCTAAGGCAGCAAGGCGACATGGCGATCCTGCTCGTCGAGCAGTACTTCGAGTTCGCCCGCGATCTTGCCGATCGCTACGCCGTCATGGACCGCGGGCAGGTTGTTCTTGCCGGCACGCGCGCGGAGATGGTGGAGGCCGACGTGCGCCGCCGGCTTTCGGTGTGACTGCGATGGCGGCGGAGACGCTCTCCGCGAAAACGCTGGCCAGCATCCGCGTCGCGGGCGGTGTTAAGGCTCTTTTCAAGGCCTCGGGCGGGTACACACGCATCGCGCACCTTCATGAGCATGGCGGCTTTCGCCTCGGGTTCCCGACCACGCACGCTCCTCACGTCGAGACCGTGCTCGTGAACAGCGGCGGCGGCATCGCCGGCGGCGATCGATTGACGGTCGATATTGCCGCTGGCGATAGCACCGACGTCGTCTTCACCACGACCTCGGCGGAGCGGATCTATCGCAGTACCGGGGCTGACGCGCACGCCGACATCAAGCTCAGCATCGCGCCAGGTGCGCGACTGGACTGGCTCCCGCAACAAACCATCCTGTATGCCGGGGCACGGCTGCGGCGCCGGTTTGACGTCGATGTCGCCTCGCGCGGCCGCCTGCTGCTGGCGGAGATGACTACGTTCGGCCGCATCGCGAGCGGGGAATTGGCAAGTGAGGGGGGCTCGTTTCGCGACGATTGGCGCATCCGCCGCGACGGCTGCCTGCTGTTTGCCGAGGCCACTCACGCCGCCGGTCCGATGGCCGAGTTGCTGGCACGCCCAGCGATCGCAGATGGTGCCCGCGCAGCGGCGCTGCTGCTGCTGGTCAGCGAGGACGCAGCCGATTGTCTTGCAGCGATCCGCGCCTCACTTGCGGCCGCGCGTTCCATTTGCGCGGCGAGCTCTTGGAATGGCATGGTGTCGGTTCGATTTCTGGCCGCCCGGCCGGAGCAGGTCCGTCACGATCTTGCAAAGGTGATCGGGACGCTGACGCGGCGTGCCCTTCCCCGCGTCTGGTCGAGCTGAGGAGATAAGAATGAACCTGACGCCGCGCGAAAAAGACAAGCTGCTGATTTCGATGGCCGCCAATGTCGCCCGCCGCCGGCTGGAACGCGGCGTAAGGCTCAACCATCCCGAAGCCATCGCGCTGATCACCGACTTCGTGGTCGAGGGCGCGCGGGATGGCCGTTCGGTTTCCGATCTGATGGCGGCCGGCGCCACGGTTCTCAGACGTGATCAGGTGATGGACGGCATTGCCGAGATGATTAACGACGTGCAAGTGGAAGCGACCTTCCCCGACGGCACCAAGCTGGTGACGGTGCACGAACCCATTCGTTGAGGAGGAACTATGCGACAGCGATTAGCGACCGGCTTTGCGCTGGCGGCGCTCACGACACCAGCTCTCGCGCATCCGGGCAAGCACGGGCATCTGTCCCCGCTTGAGCTTGTGCATCATCTGGCCGAGCCCGATCATCTGGCTCTCATGGCACTGGCCGTGTTCGTCGTTTGGGGCATCCTGCGCTGGAACGTTTCCTCCAAAGCGAAGGCGCGCGTCGTGGCGCGCTTTCGGAAGCGGCATGGGTCATGAAACCGGGCGAAGTCTTGACGCAGCCGGGCGAAATCACGCTCAACGCCGATCGCGCGTCGATCAGCATCACCGTGACCCACACCGGCGACCGGCCGATCCAGGTCGGCAGTCATTATCATTTCGCCGAGACCAATCCGGCGTTGCAGTTTGATCGCGATGCCGCACGCGGCATGCGGCTCGATATTGCCGCCGGCACGGCCGTTCGCTTCGAGCCCGGCCAGTCGCGCGACGTCGGCCTGATCCCGGTGACGGGCAAACGCGAAATTTTCGGATTCCGCCAGGCGGTCATGGGCAAGCTCGGCAGCTAGCGCCGTGCGAAAAAGTAGCCGACGATAGGAGACCTGATGTCCACACGCATATCCCGTGCGGCCTACGCGCAAATGTATGGGCCGACGACCGGCGACAAAGTCCGGCTTGCCGACACGGATCTCCTGATCGAAGTCGAAAATGATTTCACCACCTACGGTGAAGAGGTGAAATTTGGCGGCGGCAAGGTGATCCGCGACGGCATGGGTCAATCGCAGATCACCAATGCCCAGGGGGCCGTCGACACGGTGATCACCAATGCGCTCATCCTCGACCATTGGGGGATCGTCAAGGCCGACGTCGGCCTCAAGGGAGGACGCATTGATCGCATCGGCAAGGCCGGTAACCCCGATATCCAGCCTAATGTCACCATTATCATCGGACCCGGCACCGAGGTCATTGCCGGGGAAGGCAAGATCCTGACCGCCGGCGGCTTCGACACGCATATTCATTTTATCTGTCCGCAACAGATCGACGACGCCCTGATGTCGGGCGTGACGTCCATGCTGGGCGGTGGTACAGGTCCCGCGCACGGCACGCTCGCAACCACCTGCACCCCGGGCCCGTGGCATCTGGAGATGATGCTGCGCGCCGCCGACGCTTTTCCGATGAACCTCGGCTTTGCCGGCAAGGGCAACGCCTCCCGCCCGGCGGCACTCGAGGAAATGATCGAGGCCGGCGCCTGCGCTCTCAAGCTGCACGAGGATTGGGGCACGACGCCCGCCGCCATCGATTGTGCGTTGTCCGTGGGCGACGCGCACGACGTGCAAGTCATGCTGCACTCCGACACGCTGAACGAATCCGGGTTCGTCGAGGATACGATCGCGGCCTTCAAGGGCCGCACGATTCACGCCTTTCACACCGAAGGCGCCGGCGGAGGTCATGCCCCTGACATTATGAAAATCGCGGGCTTGAGCAACGTGCTGCCATCGTCGACCAATCCCACGCGACCCTTCACCGTCAATACCATCGACGAACATCTCGACATGCTGATGGTGTGCCATCATCTCTCGCCATCGATCCCGGAAGATCTCGCGTTCGCCGAAAGCCGGATCCGCAAGGAGACGATCGCCGCCGAGGACATCCTGCACGATCTGGGCGCGCTCTCGATGATGTCGTCCGACAGCCAGGCCATGGGCCGGATCGGCGAAGTGATCATCCGTACTTGGCAGACGGCGCACAAGATGAAACAGCAGCGCGGCCCGCTGCCCCAGGATCAAGGCCGCGGCAACGATAACTTCCGTGCCAAGCGCTACATCGCCAAATACACCATCAATCCGGCCATTGCCCACGGCGTGTCGCGCCACATCGGATCGATCGAAGCCGGAAAGCTTGCCGATCTGGTGTTGTGGTCGCCCGCGTTCTTTGGCGTCAAACCCGACCTGATCATCAAGGGCGGGGCCATCGCGGCGGCACCCATGGGCGATCCGAATGCCTCCATTCCGACGCCCCAGCCCGTTCACTATCGCCCCATGTTCGGCGCCTTTGGGTCGGCGCGGACCTCGACATCCCTGACATTTACGAGCGCGGCAGCAGCCAGCGGAAAGCTCGGCCGCAAACTAGGCTTGGCCAAACAGCTCGTCGCAGTCGAAAACGTTCGCGGCGGCATTTCGAAAAAAATCATGATCCACAACGACGCCACCCCGGACATCTCAAT
>JBKJYG010000369.1:0-3440 GCA_046715905.1 Hyphomicrobiaceae bacterium
GTCTTATAGGCAGCCGCCACATCCGCCTAGGTCACATCGACCAAATGCAAAATGACCTTGCACCGCTCGACATGGCCGAGGAAGCGCGTGCCCAGGCCCGCGCCTTCATGGGCGCCCTCGATCAGCCCCGGGATATCCGCCAAAACGAAATCGATGTCGCCGACCCGCACCATTCCGAGATTGGGATGCAGGGTGGTGAAGGGGTAATCGGCGATCTTAGGCCGGGCTTTCGAGACGGAGGCCAGAAATGTCGACTTCCCCGCATTGGGGAGCCCGACGAGGCCTGCGTCCGCAATCAGCTTGAGCCGCAGCCGAATCGTCATTTCCACGCCCGCTTGGCCCGGATTGGCGTAGGTCGGCGCTTGATTGGAGGGACCTTTGAAATGCGTGTTGCCAAACCCGCCGTTGCCCCCCTTGGCAAGCCGGGCGCGCTGGCCGGGTTGCGTCAGATCGGCAAGCAGCGTCTCCCCATCTTCGGCCAGGATCTGGGTCCCGGGCGGGACTTTGATCACCGCATCCTCGCCGCCAGGCCCCGACCGATTGCGCCCCATCCCGGGCGTTCCATTACGGGCGTTGAAGTGCTGCTGGAATCGGTAGTCGATCAGCGTGTTGAGGTTGGCCACGCATTCCGCCCACACGTCGCCGCCCCGGCCGCCATCACCGCCATCGGGTCCGCCGAACTCGATGAACTTCTCGCGCCGGAACGAGACGCAGCCGTTCCCTCCATCGCCGGAGCGGATGTAGATCTTGGCTTGATCGAGAAACTTCATGGGAGGCTTTCAACATCAGGTCTAACGGGCGACGGCAAGTTTCAGCATTTCGTCCGATTCAGAAGCGAAGTCCAGGACCGCCCGGACGACGCTCGCTGGATGCCCGGGGCTGGGTCAATTGCGAGCTCCGGTCGCCCCAAGGCATAGGTCACCGTGTCGACCTCGCGGTGTCGCGCGGCGCACCACATCCATTGCCGGCCAACCGCCTTGAATCCAAGTTTCGCGAGCACCCTGCCCGATGCTGGATTATCGTCGAAGTGCGCCGATATGAACCGATCGAGGCTTCGATCGGCAAAGCCGTGCGCCACGATCGCGCGTGCGGCTTCTGTGGCGTAGCCCTGATGCCAATAGGGACGCCCGAGCCAAAATCCCAGTTCGACCGTGCCCTCGCCGCGTTTGAAATAGCCCACGCCGCCCATCAGCCGGGCTTCCCGCTCAATAGCAAATCGGGTTTCGCCGACCGAGGGCACGAGCCAGAGCCGGGCCTGTTCCGCGTCGAGCGGGTGTGCCATGTCGCTCGTCATGCGCGCAACATCGAAATCTCCGGCCATGACCCGGAACGCCGGCAGATCGGCCGCGCGAAACGGGCGCAGCAGCAGCCGTTCGGTGGTTATGTGCGTGACAAGCATTCAGTCGTGAGCCTCGAGCGCGAAACGGACGGAACCCTCTCCTCCGCAGGCCGCACTAGCGCAGCCGCCTGGAATGTACCGCGCGCGCAGCCGCCGACCAAGCATGTCATGCCGAAGACACGCGGCAACCGCACCAGTGAGGCGATCGCCTCCCCCGCCTATCGACCGCGCCTGCCCCCGAGTTGCAGGTGCCGACCCATTACTCGGCCGCTTCGAGTTTCTGCGGTCGGACGGAGACGAACACCCGGTCATTGCGCCGGGTCGCGAACTCCACATGTCCTTCCACCACGGCAAAAATGGTGTGGTCGGTTCCCATGCCGACGCCCGTGCCCGGATGCCATTTCGTGCCCCGTTGGCGAACGAGGATGTTGCCAGGGATGACGGCTTCGCCGCCAAACCGCTTGACCCCGAGCCGCCGTCCCGCGGTATCGCGACCGTTGCGAGAGGAACCGCCTGCCTTTTTGTGTGCCATGACTTCGTCCTTCGATCGGCGACGGGAGCCGTACCCATGTGTGATGTGTAAACCGCCGGCACCCAGCACGGGCCGAGCAGGCGGCCGTCGTTCAGCCGACGATGCCGGTGATCTTCACCGTCGTCAGTTCCTGACGGTGGCCCCCTTGCGGCGCGAATTCTTCCGGCGCCGCTTTTTGAAGGCGATGACTTTATCGCCTCGGCCCTGCTTGACGACCTCGGCTACGACCTTCGCGCCAGGAATAAGCGGCGTACCGAACTTCGGCGCCTCCGTTCCAGACAGCATCAGCACCTCGCCGAATTCCACCATCGCACCCGCGTCACCGGGGATCTTTTCGATGGTGAGCACGTCGTTCGCGGTGACGCGATACTGCTTGCCGCCTGTCTTGATGACAGCGTACATGTTGCAATCCTTCACTTATCCGCGTCCTACGGCGCCATCACGGAGATGGACTTGGGGCCTGTTATCCGCCTGTTAGCGGAAGGCCTGGAAGCCTCGAACAGCGATTTGCGCCCGACAGTGGCCTGCCGCGCGGTGGACTGGTTTATCTAGAAGGCCTCACTCAAAGTCAACGCCTTTCACCCGTCCCGCCGCCCAACGCGTCGACCGGAAACTCATGCCGCCGCTGGCGTCGATAACAGCCTCTGAGCGGTTGTCACGGCCGGTCACGCGCCAGTACACTGGCGGTATGCTCGCCGAGCGCGGGCGCCCGTGCTCCTGCCTGCGTGAGCGAGCCGCTCAGCCGAAACGGCGGGTTCAAGACTTTAAATGATCCACCCGCATCGGCGACATCGGCAAAGGCGCCGCGATGCGCCAGTTGCGGGTCGTCCATGGCCTCGCGCACCGTTCGGTAGGTGGCGGCGGGAACACCGTTTCGACCCAGGGCGGCAAGCAATTCGGCACTGGTGATCGTCGTCGACCAGGCTTCGAATTCATCCATCAGGTCGGCCCAGTTGGACCGCCTCACGAGATACTGGGCAAACCGAGGGTCTGTCAGCCAATCGGGGCGGCCCGCCGCGGCCGCCAAGCCCTGGAACGTGCGCTCGCTTGCAACGGCAATGTTGATATATCCGTCGGCGCTGGCCACCGGACCGAACACGGGCCGGCTGGGCGGCGGCGGCACCTCGAACTGGGCCGCCTGAATTTCGATGCCGGTCAGGCTCAACATGCATTCCATCATGGAAAGATCGACCTGCTGGCCCTGGCCGGTCGCATGCCGCTGGTGCAGCGCCGTCATGATGGCGCCGTAGGCGTAGGTGCCAGCCAGCACGTCGGCAACATACACCCCGCAGTTATCCGGTTTGCTGCGGCCCGGCTGGTGCGCGAGGTGGGCGAGGTCATAGCCCGACGTTGCGTGAACCACCGGGGCGTAGGCTGGCATTTCGGACAATGGTCCGGTCTGCCCGTAACCCGAGATCGAGCAATAGACGAGGCGGGGATTGAGTTTGCGCAGGACGCTACAGTCCAGGCCCAACCGGCGCATGACGCCGGGCCGGAAATTCTCGACGAGAACGTCGGAGCTTGCCGCCAACCGGCGGGCTGCCTCCTGCCCCTCTGGCTGCTTGAGGT
>JBKJYG010000370.1:0-3654 GCA_046715905.1 Hyphomicrobiaceae bacterium
ATGCCCGCCTGCTGGCCATGCTGCAATCGGATAACCAGCGGGCATTGATGGGCACGCTGTCTGAGCTGGTCTCGGCGTTCCCAGATCCGCACTGAACTCAGTCGCCCGCCGGCGGCTGTCATTCGATCCTGATGCCGGTGAGCTTGTTCAACACGGCATTGCATCGCGACGGCTCCCTGCCCGTGCGCCCGAACAATGCTTGGGCACAAGTTATTCGATCTTGATATTGGCGGCCTTGATCAGCTCGGCGTTTATTTTGATGTCCTTGTCCAGATCCGCCGCCATTCCCTCGGGCGATTGGGGTGCCGCGATCGTATTGACCAACCAGAGCTTCCTTTTGAACTCGTCCGTGCGTGCCAGCTCGACCATCTTGCCGTTCATTTTGGTGATGATCTCCCGGGGCGTACCGGCCGGTGCGAAGAAGCCAAACCACAGCGGTATGTCCGCGTCTGGGACGCCAGCTTCGGTCAGTGTCGGGATGTCCGGGAAATCGGGGTTGCGAACGGGTCCATTGATCGCCAGCAAAACGAGTTTACCCGCTTTAACGTGAGGGAGCGTGGTGGGTTCGTTCATGAGCTGAATGTTGCCGGGCAAGAGGTCGTTGACCGCGTCCGCCCCCCACGATAGGGAACATGCAGGATATCGATACCCGAGCGGATATTCAGGGCTTCCAGCCGGAAATGCGTGACGGTGCCGTTGCCGGCCGACCCATACGACAGCTTGCCGGGATGCTTCTTCGCATGATCGATAAGCTCCTTGAGCGTTTTGATTCCCGTCGAGGGATGAACCACCCAACCGCAGATCACTTCGCCCGCTCGCCCGATCGGCATCAGGCTCTTGATGGGGTCATAAGGCGTCTTCCGCAAGGTCGGCAAAATCGACAGCGGCGCGCTCGGTGTCATGATCAGGGTATACCCGTCAGCCGGTGACTTCACCAGCGCCTCGACCCCGATCATGCCGCTGGCGCCACCGCGATTCTCAATGATGAATTGGTGGCCGAACGCCCGGCTGAGCTCCTCAGCCCAAGGCCTGGCAATGACGTCCGTAGCACCTCCTGCCGCAAACGGGACGATGACCTTGACGGGCTTGTCCGGCCAGCTCGAAGCCTGACCGAAGGCCGAGCTGGACAGACACGCGAGGCTGCCCGCGAGAGCTAATAGGTAACGCCGATCCATGACGATGCTCTCCGGTCGATATGATGCCACCGCACGCACGGACGCTGCTTACTCGAGCTTGATGTCCGCGGCCTTGATCACTTCCGCATTGCGCTTCAGATCCTCCAACAGGAAGCTCGTCACCTCTGCTGGCGTTTGCAGCGGCACCACCACATTGATGGCGCGCATGGCGGCCTTCATCTCCTCGGACCCCGCGATCTCGACGATCTTGGCATTGAGCTTGGTCACGATGTCGGGTGGCGTGTTGGCCGGCGCCCACAGCGCGTACCAGATCGGCACGTCGGCATCTTTAACACCGGCTTCCGTGAGCGTCGGCACGTTGGGGAAGTCCGAATGCCGCTCGGGGTAGTTGATGTTGAGTAGGATGAGCTTGCCGGCTTTGACGTGTTGAATAACGTTGATCTCATTCATCATCTGCACCGTGTTGGGAAGCAGATCGTTGAGGGCATCGGCGCTGCCGCGATACGGCACGTGGAGGATATCGATGCCGGTTTTAAATTTCAGCGTCTCGAGCCGCAGATGCGTCGAGGTGCCGAGCCCGGCCGATCCGAACGACAGCTTGCCGGGGTTTTTCTTGGCATAATCGATAACCTCGGCCAGCGTCTTGGGGCCGACCGCGGGATGAATGACGAACCCGCACACGAGGTCACCGACGCGGGCGACGGGCGCGAAGCTCTTGCCAGGGTCATAGGGCATCTTGCGCATGTTGGGCAGGATCGACAACGGCCCGTTGGGTGTGAGGAGGAAGGTATATCCGTCGGGCGGCGCCTTGGAGACGGCCTCCGCGCCGATCATGCCGGCCGCCCCGCCGCGATTCTCGACCACGAATTGCTGCTTGAACGCCTGCGTCAGCTTTTCAGCCCAGGGCCGGCCGATGAGGTCGGTCGCGCCCCCCGGGGCATAGGGCAGGATCAGCTTAACCGGCTTGTCGGGCCAGCTGGCTGCTTGCGCCCATGCGCCGCTCGCGCCTCCGGCCAAGGCGGTCAGCGTGATCAGGGCAGCGCCGGCGAATTTGGTGAACTGACTTGGCATAAACGTCTCCTCAGCAAGATTTTCGAAGCTCATCCACCGATGACAAGCATGGCGCGATGGGGCTGGACGGTGTCATCGGAGGTCAGGTCACTCGTTGAACGCCTCTTCACGGACCTTGCGCACGTGCGGCAAGATGATGAACAGCAAGAGAATGGCCGCTATAATCAGGAACGTCAGCGACAACGGCCGCTGAAAGAACACCAGCGGGTCCCCGCGCGAGAGCAGCATGGCACGCCGCATGTAGACTTCCATCAACGGGCCCAGCAGAAACCCGAGCAATAGGGGAGCCGGCTCGCACCCAAGCCGGAGAAAGACGTAGCCGAGGACCCCGAAGAAGGCCATGAAATGCACCTCGGTCGACAAGTTATTGAGGCTGTACACGCCGATGCAGCAGAAGAACAAGATCGCCACCGCCAGCAAGCGATAGGGGACCAGCAACATTTTTACCCAGATGCCGATCAGCGGCAGGTTGAGCACCAGCAGCATCGCATTGCCGATCCACATCGACACGATCATGCCCCAGAACAGCCCGGGCTTTTGCTCCATCACCTGCGGGCCGGGCACGATGCCGTGGATCATCATGCCGCCGATCATCATCGCCATCACGGCGTTCGACGGAATGCCCAGCGTCAGCATCGGTATGAAAGAGGTCTGTGCGGCCGCGTTGTTGGCGCTTTCCGGACCCGCCACACCCTCGATCATGCCATAGCCGAATTTCTCCGGCGTCCGCGATAGTTTCTTTTCGAGCGAGTAGGAGGAGAACGAGGCCAATACGGCGCCGCCCCCTGGCAGAATTCCCAGCAGGCCGCCGATGAACGTCCCGCGCAAGATGGGCCCTGCCGAACGCTTGAGATCTTCCAGGGTTGGAAGCAGCCCCGTCACCTTCGAGCTGACGAGATCGCGACGCTCGGTGTTGGCAAGATTGTTGATGATCTCGGCGATGCCGAACAATCCCATCGCCACGATCACAAACCCGATACCATCGAACAGATCGCTGATCCCGAACGTGAAGCGCGTATTGCCGGTGTTGACGTCTGTTCCAACCAGCCCCAGCAGCATGCCCAGGAAGATCATGCCGGTCGCCTTCAGCACCGAGCCGCTGGCCATGACGACCGCGCACACGAGCCCCAGCGCCATCAGCGAGAAATAATCGGCAGGAGCGAACTTTTGCGCCAGCGCGATCAGCGGCGGCGCCGCCAGAACGATGGCGAGGGTTGCCACCGTGCCGGCAAAAAACGACCCCAGCGCGGCTATGGCGAGCGCCGGGCCCGCGCGGCCCTGGCGGGCCATCTGATAGCCGTCGAGGGCAGTGACGACGGAACTCGCCTCGCCCGGCAAATTGATGAGAATGGCGGTCGTTGAGCCGCCGTACTGCGCGCCGTAATAGATGCCAGCCAGCATGATAAGCGCCCCTTCGGGCGTCAGGTAGTAGGTGACGGGCAGCAGC
>JBKJYG010000371.1:0-5531 GCA_046715905.1 Hyphomicrobiaceae bacterium
CGCCCATCTGCCGCTGCGGCTGCAGCTTGGCATCGACACCGTAGAGCATGTCCCACACCAGCGCCGAGGCATTGCGGACCACGTACTGCGTGCCCCAGATCGGGTCGAAGTTGGCGAGGTTCGCTTGTGGCACAAATTTGAGAACCTTGGCGCCTTGCGCAATGGCGGGAGCAGACAGGCCCCCGGTGGCGGCGAAGGCACCCGCGCTGGCCGTTGTCTTGATGAATTGTCGGCGATCCATGGTCCGCACCACTCCTGTGTTTCCGGCGCCACTGTCGAGCCCCGAGCAAAGCCCGTCAAGCTAAGAAGTCAGGCATAAAGACCAACAATGCAGCACGAACGCGACCCTGCCTCGAGGCCTCGGAGGTCCGTCGAGGCGGGCCGTTGGGCGAAGACACGCGTCCAGATCGGAATTCCGGCGACAGCGCTTGAGGCTTCGCGAGGCTTCCTTTAGAAAGCTCGCACCCCCCCTCCCCCGACAGCCCGAGGAGTGCGCCTGATGGCGAACCCGCAATACGTCTTCCATATGCATAAGCTTTCCAAGACCTATCCTGGGGGAAAGCAGGTTTTGAAAGACATCAACCTGTCGTTCTATCCGGGCGCCAAGATCGGCGTCGTCGGGCTCAACGGCTCGGGCAAGTCCACCTTGCTCAAGATCATGGCCGGCGAGGTCGAGGATTTCGTGGGTGAGGCTTGGCCCGCCGACGGCATCCGCGTCGGATATCTGCCGCAAGAGCCCGAGCTCGATGCCGATAAAGACGTGCTTGGGAATGCCATGGAGGGCGTTGCCGGGAAGAAGGCCAAGCTCGACCGCTACAATGAAATCGCCTCCAACTACAGCGACGAGACCGCCGACGAGATGGCGCGTTTGCAGGACGAGATCGAGGCTGAGGGGCTTTGGGACCTGGACGCACAAGTCGAGCAGGCGCTCGACGCGCTCAGATGCCCGCCGGGCGAGGCCGACGTGACGAAGCTGTCGGGCGGTGAGAAGCGGCGCGTCGCATTGACCAAGCTGCTGTTGGCGAAGCCCGAGATCTTGCAGCTCGACGAGCCGACCAACAATCTCGACGCGGAGTCGGTCGCCTGGTTGGAGAAGTACCTCAAGGATTATACCGGCTGCGTGATCCTCGTCACCCACGACCGGTATTTCCTGGACAATATCACGGAGTGGACGCTGGAGCTGGATCGCGGTCAGGGCGTACCGTGGAAGGGCAATTATTCGGGCTGGCTCGAGCAGAAGGCCAAGCGCGAGGAAGTCGAAAAGGGTCAGGATGAATCCAAGGCCCGCACGCTCCGGCGCGAACTCGAATGGATCAGGGCCAGCCCGAAGGCCCGGCAGGCCAAATCGAAAGCCCGTATCCAAGCCTACGACAAGCTCGCCGATGAAGCCGGTCGCCAGGAGGTGGGCAAGGCGCAGATCCAGATCGCGGCGGGTCCTCGCCTCGGCGGCGTCGTGGTCGAGGTCGACGGCCTGAGCAAAGCCTACGGGGATCAGCTCCTGATCGACGGTCTCTCCTTCAAGCTGCCCCCAGGCGGCATTGTCGGCGTCATCGGACCGAACGGGGCCGGCAAGACCACCCTGTTCAAGATGATCACCGGCGCCGAGACGGCCGACAAAGGCTCGATCTGGCTGGGCGATTCAGTCAAGCTCGCCTACGTCGATCAATCCCGTGGCCATCTCGACGACAAGAAGACCGTCTGGGAGGAGATCACCGGCGGGCTCGACATCATGAAGCTTGGTGACAAGAAGGAGATGAATTCGCGCGCCTATTGCGGCTGGTTCAACTTCAAGGGCCCTGATCAGCAGAAGAAGGTCGGCCTGCTCTCGGGCGGCGAGCGCAATCGCGTGCACCTTGCCAAGCTGCTCAAGGAAGGCGGCAACCTGCTGCTGCTCGACGAGCCGACCAACGATCTCGACACCGAGACGCTATCGGGCCTTGAATCGGCACTGGAGGATTTCGCCGGGTGCGCCGTGGTGATCAGCCATGATCGCTTTTTCCTGGACCGGCTGGCCACGCACATCCTGGCCTTCGAGGGTGATAGTCACGTCGAGTGGTTCGAAGGTAACTTCGCCGACTACGAAGACGACAAGCGCCGCCGGCTGGGCGATGCCTCCGTCGAGCCGCATCGCATCAAGTTCAAGCGCTTCGAGCGCTAGCCACCAGCGGTGAGCCACCCGCGGGGGTGACTTATCCACGCCCGGCTGGCGGCGCGTAGTGTTGTCCCACTCGCATCACCGAGGGGGCGCGTCCGGAGACGGTCCTGATGAGCGATGCGGGGGCTGTTCCCGGGGTTAGGGTCCTGCCAAGGACCGGAGTGCCCCCGGCCTGCCACCAGGGTACGGACGACGGTCTGTGCCGAAGTTCGGGGTGTCCGACGCAGCCGGAGGTGGGTGGAGAAAGACAGCAGCTTCGCGGGGCGGTGAGAGCCGCCATCTTGTTCCCATCGGACGCGCGGCCCTACCGCCCCGTGCCCCTCATGCGATCCAACCCCGGAGCCCGATGGCTCCAGCGGGGACTTTGGCGCGTGCTGAACGTAAACCGAGATGCGTGAGCCGCCGCTGCCTGGGATTGTCGGATGGCTGCAAACGCGGCGCTGCCCGCCTCAGAACCAGCCTTTGCGCCTGAAATAAAGGAATGGAAGGATGGCTGACAATACCATGACGATCAGCACCAAGGGATAGGCCCAGGGCACATCGAGTTCCGGCATGTGCTTGAAATTCATGCCGTAGATCGAGGCGATCAGCGTCGGCGGCATCAGCGCCACGGACGCGACCGAGAAGATCTTGATGATGTTGTTCTGCTCGATGCTGATCATGCCGAGCGTCGCGTTGAGGAGAAACGTGATGCGGTTGGTGAGGAACCGCATGTGCTCCATGAGCGAGGACGTATCGCGATGGGCGCTCTCGATACGTTGTAGTATCTGTTTGCTGTCGCCGCGCTCGCGCGAGACATCCGTAAAATAGCTCAGAAGGCGATCGAGCGAGAAAGCGCTTTCCTGGGCGCGGGATGTGATGTCGCCTTCTCGGCCGATGCTCCTGAGAAAAACGTCCAGCCGCCGGGGACGGCTCTGTTGCCCCCCCTTCAGCGCAAATACGGCCAGCGCTAACTTCTCCGTCTGGTCCTGAATGCGCTCGATCAGGTCTGCCGCCCGATGCACGATGGTCTCGACGATACCGATCATGACGGCGGGTGCCGAGTGGCACTGAATGTCACCTTTTTCGACGCGGGTGAGAAAGATCGGCAAAGCCTTGAATTCAGCGTAGCGCACGGTGACCAGCCGGGTCGGTGTGAGAATGAAGGTGAGCGTGGACGTGGACGGCACCGGCGTTTCGGCATTATAAACGATGAAAGCCGTCATGTAGTGTGCGCCGCTTTCGAAGTAGAAGCGGCTCGATGCCTCGATTTCGCGCGTTTCGGCCCGTGTGGGGATCGATATCCCGAGCTGCTGCTCGATATAGGCGTCCTCCTCCTGGGTCGGGTTGAGCAGATCGATCCAAAGGGTCGCCTCCGTGACCGGCGCCTGGCCCTCGCGCTTGGTCAGCGTTGCACCGTTGATGTCATACATCATCAGCATCAGGGACGTGTCCTCGTCATCGGGCCGTGATGGGCCGTCAAGCTTCCGTTCGGTGGCGGACGATGCGCTCGGGCCGGCGCATATCGAACGCGTGACGGGTGCCGCGCCAGGGCCAGACGAGCAACGCCAGACCGGCCAGCGCCAGCACGCCGACAACGGCGAAATGCCACCAGTCGGCCCCAGTGCCCAGCAGCCGCGCCGACCAATCGTTGATCTCCTGGTAGCGTAAAATGGCAACGGCTGAGGCCGCAATGGTCGAGAATTGCGCAAGCCGCTCCATATCCTTGCCGAGCCGCTGCATGAAATAGAACATCAGCAGCACGGCCCACGGTGCCACCACGAGGCTGTAGCGCACGGGCAGGTTGGTCGTCATGCGTCCAAACAGGACATCGATGGTCTGCTGATAGCCGTAGTCCATCAATGGCCAGAACAGCATGGCGATGGCGCCGACGACGACACCGCGTTCGACGGCTGGAATATGGGCGGGGTAGTGCTCATCGAGCTGCCGGCGCCAAAGGGTCAGGAATACACCGATGACCACCACCACGACGACGAAGAAGACCTTGAATGGCAGCAGGTAGAGCTCCCAGTCAGCCATTTGAGACCGCGTTTCAGAACCCGACCAGCGCTCGGCGACGGCTTCGGCAAAGGCGCGCTGCACGCGGCAGCAGTCATCCGTCGTCAATCGCGCGTCGGCGGGGAAACAATAGCGCAGGGCCTTGTCGGCCTCCGCGCGCTCCAGCAGCGGATCGGGACTGCAATTGCGCGCGAAGCCGGACACCGTGCTGCGGTGCAGACCCTCGGCGCGAAGTCGCTGCAAGGTCGGCAGAATACGCTGCCGGCGACAGGCGTCGCCCTTGGTATCGGTGCACGTGACGCCAGCCGCCGCCGCATCCTGCTCGAGGGCGCGGGGGGCGATCTCCCAGATGCCCCTGACGGCACCCAGCGACAAGGCGTTGGCAAATAACAGCGAGACGATCACGGCGACGATGCCGCCCAGCACGAAGCGGACACGGCCGAAGCGCAGATGCCGCCAGTAAAGATCGGTGAACACCACGGAGGGCACATAGAATGCGGCCAGCGCCAGCAGCCCCAGCGTCGGGAAGAAAATAAACAGATGGCTGTGCGCGATCAGCAGCGTCGGCCAATCCAGATCGCGGAATTCGCGGATCAGCAGACCCGTGGATAGCAAAAAGCTGGCGCCTAGAACCGTGAATACGATGGCGACAAAAACATGGGCTATGCGCGACATGTCCCATTCCCCTCAATGAAGCCTATCCGCCCGGCGTATCCCCACGGGCGATGCCGAGCCTACTCCTGAAACGCCTTCTCCCGCGTGCTTTTCACGGCTGGCAGGATCACCGCAAGCAGCAGCAAGGCCGAGAGCACGAGCAGCCCAAGGCTGATCGGGCGCTGCACGAACACCATCGGATCACCATGCCCCAGCAGCAAGGCGCGGCGCAGGTTTTCCTCCATCATGGGCCCGAGCACAAAGCCAAGCAGCAAGGGCGCGCCCTCGCATCCCGTCTTCAGGAAAAAGTATCCCATCAATCCAAACAGGGCCGTCAAGCCGACTTCGAAGGCACTGTTGTTGAGACTGTAAACGCCAATGCAGCAGAACAGCAGGATGGCCGGGAACAGAATCCGGTAGGGAACCGATAGCAGCCGCACCCAAATCCCGATCATGGGCAGGTTGATGACGATCAGCATCAGATTGCCGATCCACATCGAGGCGATGAGACCCCAGAACAGGTCCGGCTGCTTGGTCATGACCTGAGGGCCCGGCTGGATACCATGGATCATCATGGCGCCGATCATCAGCGCCATCACCGGATTGGGAGGAATACCCAGCGTCAGCAGCGGAATAAAGGAGGTTTGTGCGCCCGCGTTATTGGCCGACTCTGGTGCGGCCACCCCCTCGATAGCGCCACGCCCGAAGCGGCTCGGGTCCTTCG
>JBKJYG010000372.1:0-9197 GCA_046715905.1 Hyphomicrobiaceae bacterium
GGTATAAAACATCCAGGCCGTGTCGCTGGCGACAGTCGGCGCTACGGTGATCGGGATGCCATCGAGCAGGGCCGCGAACGCGCGTGACAGGGTGGAGATGAAGGGCGCGAGATCCGTGCCGGACGGCAGCACGGTCAAGCTCTCGGCAAGGTCGGGGCTGACGACGCAAAGCCGGGCGCCGGAGTTTTCCAGAATCCAGGCCAGTTCCTTGGGATGCAACTTATTGTTGATCGGGACCGCAGCGAGACCCGCCCGCCAGATCCCGAACAGGACGGGCAGGAATTCGAGGCCGTTCTCCATCCAAAGGCCGACCCGGTCGCCGGGACTGAGGCCGTGCTCGTTGCGCAGCGCGCCGGCGATCCGTGCCACCTGTTCCCCGAAATCGCGATAGGTGAGCGTCTGCTCCCCGCAGGTTACAGCGGGCGCGTTCGGGGATTGCCGGGCGACGGTCTGGAGCGTGCGGGAAAGGTTCATGCGCCACCTGCAGGTGCCAGCAGGGCGCGAAGCCGCCCACTGTTCACCGTGCCACCCCCAATCAATAGCGGCAAGTCCGAGCCCGGTTGGCAAAACCTTGGCGCAATCCAGCGGGGCGCGGCATGCAACATCCCGGTTGAGAGTGCCCTAAAGCCAGATTACGCTTCTCCGCAGGCCGATCATGGTCGGATCGCGCAGGCTGAACCGTCACTCCAGGAGCCCAACCCGCATGCCGCTCAAGACAGACTTTGAGACAATCCTGGTTGCTGTTGGCGAGGACAAGGTCGGGGTCATCACGCTCAATCGGCCGGATGCCCTCAACTCCATGAACACCCGCATGATGGAGGAGCTTCGGGACTGTTTCATGCAATTCTACGTCGATCCGAGCGCGGCCGCCTGTCTGGTGGTGACGGGCTCTGGCAGCAAGGGGTTCTGCACCGGCGCCGATCTCAAGGAGCGGCGGGGCATGTCGGATGAGACTTGGCGGCAGCAACATGCGGTGGTCGAGCAGATGGTGCGCGCCATTCATGATTGCCCCATTCCGGTGATCGCGGCGGTCAACGGCTATGCCTATGCCGGCGGCATGGAGATCGCGCTGGCGTGCGATTTCGTGTATGCCGCCGATCACGCCCGGTTTGCCCTCACCGAGGTGACGCTTGGCATTATGCCGGGAGCGGCCGGCACCCAGAACCTGCCGCGCGCGGTGGGGGTCCGCCGGGCCAAGGAAATCATCCTGACGGGGACACCCTTTACGGCCGGGGAGGCGCTGCAATGGGGAATGCTGAACAAGGTGGTGCCCGGCGCCTCGCTCATGGATGAGGTGATGGCGGTAGCGCGCCGCATCGGCGCCAATGCGCCGGTCTCGGTGCGGCAAGCCAAAAAATCCATGGATAAGGCGACCGAACTCGATCGATCGACCGGCTACGCGTTTGAGATCGAGGCCTATAATCGCACGGTTGTCACCGAGGATCGGCAGGAAGGCATCAATGCCTTCAACGAAAAGCGCAAGCCGGTCTATAAAGGACGCTGAGTTCGCATTACGTAGCTGTGGCGAGCCGCAGCCGCTCAGGGAGATGCCGCATGAAAGCCTCGATAAAATCTGAGGTCACGGTTCGGGAGGTCGGCCTGCGGGATGGCCTGCAACTGGTCAAGTCGTTCGTGCCGACGCAGACCAAGATCGCCTGGATCCGCGCCGTTGCCGAGGCCGGCGTGCCCGAGATTGAAACCACCAATTTCGTGCCAGCCAAGGTCATCGCGCAGTTCGCGGATGCGACCGAGGTGGCCACAGCGGCGCTGACGGTTCCCGGACCCCTCATGTGCGCGTTGGCTCCCAACCGCAAAGGCGCCGAGAATGGCCTCCGGGCCGGGCTTCGGAAGATGAATTTTGTGCTCTCGGTCTCCGAGGGACACAACATGTCGAATGTCCGCAAAACCACCGATCAATCGTTTGCCGAGTTCGAGAACGTGGTGGCGCTGCGGCAGGAGCATCCGGAGTGGAAGGATGCCGTCATCCAAGGCTGCCTTGCGACGGCGTTCGGATGCACCATCGAAGGAAGGGTTGATCCCGACCGTGTGCTCGCGTGCGTCGACCGCTATCTGAGCCTTGGCGCCGATGAGATCCTCCTGGCCGATACCGTGGGTTATGCGTCGCCGAGCGAAATTCAGAATCTCTTCGAGCACACCGTCCGGCTGGCAGCGGGCAAGCCGGTCTATGCCCATTTTCACGATACGCGTGGCCTCGGCTTGGCCAACGTTTATGCGGCGTTGGAGGCTGGCGTGCGCGCGTTCGACGCCTCGACCGGCGGCCTGGGCGGCTGTCCCTTTGCGCCCGGCGCGTCGGGGAACATCGTGATGGAAGACCTCGTGTTTCTGCTCGAGAAGGAAGGCCTGCGCACGGGCGTCGATCTCGAACGCTACCGTCAGGCGCGCGAGATTGCCGAGAAGACCCTTCCCGATGAGCAGTTCTACGGAACTATCCTGCGTGCGGGACTGCCGAAAGGATTCACGCCGCCCTCACGCCAGCAGGCGGCTGCGTGATCGCAAAGCCTGTTATGGCGTGCCCGCTCGGCTCCGCCGTTGACCCTTCAAGCTCAGGATCGATGCTATGAGTGACAGCCCTCTTTCGATGCCCGTCGATCCACAATGGGGCGAGATTCGGGATGGCGTGCGCCAGGTTTGCGCTGGCTTCGGCAACGACTATTGGCTGAAACTCGATCACGCTGCCGAGTACCCGACCGCGTTCGTGGATGCACTCACAGAGGCTGGCTACCTGGGTTGTCTCATTCCCGAAGACTACGGCGGCTCCGGCCTACCGCTTTCGGCCGGCTGTGCGGTGCTTGAGACCATTCACGAGACGGGCTGCAATGCCGCCGCCTGCCATGCTCAGATGTACACCATGGGCACGGTGCTCAAGCACGGCTCGGAGGATCAGAAACGCCGCTATCTGCCCGATATCGCCTCGGGCAAGCTGCGCTTACAGGCGTTCGGCGTGACGGAGCCCACGACTGGCTCGGATACGACGCAGCTGAAGACCCGGGCTGAGAAGAAGGGCAACAAATACGTCGTCAACGGGCAGAAGGTCTGGACGAGCCGCGTCATGTACTCGGATCTGATGCTACTGCTGGCCCGCACGACGCCGGTCGATCAGGTCAAGCGCCGAACGGATGGGCTATCGGTGTTTCTCGTGGATCTCAGGGAGGCCAAAGGCCGTGGCGTGGAGATCAAGAAGATTGACGCCATGATCAATCACAACACCTGCGAAGTGTTCTTCGATAACCTGGAAGTGCCGCCCGATGCGCTGGTTGGCGAAGAGGGCCAGGGGTTCAAGTACATCTTGTCGAGCATGAATGCCGAGCGCCTGCTGATTTCGGCCGAATGCCTGGGCGATGCCAAGTACTTCATTCACCGGGCCACCGAATACGCCAAGGAGCGGGTGGTGTTCGGCAATCCTATTGGCAAGAACCAGGGCGTTCAGTTCCCGATCGCCCGCGCGTATGCCGAGCTGGCCGCCGCCGAACTGCTTGTCAACAAGGGTGCGGCACTGTTCGAGGCTGGGCGCGACTGCGGCGCGGAGGCCAATATGGGCAAGATGCTCGCCGCCGACGCCGCATGGCACGCCGCGGAAGCCTGCATGCAGACGTTTGGCGGCTTCGCTTATGCGCGGGAGTATGGCATCGAGCGCAAGTGGCGCGAGTGCCGCCTCTATCAGACGGCGCCGATCTCGACCAATATGATCCTGGCCTACGTCGGGCAGAATATTCTAGGCCTGCCGCGAAGCTACTGAGGCTGGCCAAAGCCAAAAGCCGCTATCCGGGACTGCGGCGCAGGACGGTGGAGGCCAGTAATCCGGCGCCGATCGCCAGCGACACGACCGTCAGGCCATAGAGTAGTGGAAACCGGAACGCGTAGGCGTGCAGCACGTCCTCGACACCCTCGCGCTCGAGATTGAGGCGAGCATTGTACTGGCTGAGAAGCTCCCCGTTGCGGAACAGGAAAACGCGGGTCTCGAACGCTCCGACCATGACGTTGGCCGGGAGGTCGAGAGAAGCGCGAAACAGGCTGCGGCCGATAAATGCGACGCTGTATTCCTCGATCGCATACAAGCGGTCGCGCCGCTTCAAACGGATCACCGAGTCGCGATAGCTCTTGATCTCAGACGATCCGCGCCGGGCGTCGTCCTCCGAGATGACCAGCGGCACATGATCAAAGCCGATGCCCGTCGCCCTTAGCACATCTTCGGACGCAACCTCGTCGAGGGGCCGGGTGGACGCGATCGCATAGTAGCTCGGCACGCTGAGGAAGGTCATGGAATCGGTGTTGATCCATAGACCGCCAACCGGGCTTTTCCTGCGCGAGACGACGCGTGTCGGTGTCCCGAGCACCACCACGACGACATCGTAGAGACCAGCCTCGGCGCTCGCCTGCCGGCTGTTGTCGACCGCGCCGAAAATGATGATTTCGGTGCCCGAGAAGCTCGAGGTGACGGCGATGCGGCGTGTCGAGACGTCGGCTTGCACAGTTTCGACCGGCAGGGCCGGAATTGGCGCAGCCGGCATCTCCTTCCTGGGCAACGGCAATGCGCGCGGAGGGACCGGCACGGGCGTTGCTCGCTGACGACGCGACTGGGCGGCACTATCGCCGGCCAATGAGACACAAAGCGCGCACACGAAGGTGATGCAGATCAACCCTCTTAACGGGCGCAGCGGGACGTTCGTGAGGCTGAGCGGCGTGTCGGTCAAATGCAGCGGCAGGAAGCGGGTCAAGCGCATCGAGCGCCCGATGCGACGCCGCAAGCTAAGACCCATGCGCCTCAAGACCGGCATCACCGCTTTCCGGCAGAGCAAGAAGCCTCGCGATCGATCCGCGAAGCGTCACTCGCGCTGCTGACACTTCCGATGCATTATCAAAGCATGCCGCTGTCGATTGCAAGTCTCGATGTCACCGATCCCCTTCAGGTGTGGAGATCGAAGCCGTCGTGCGCTGCTTCCACGCGGTGCCCGCCGCCCAAGCGTCGTTGGCTGCCGCATTGCCGACGAGCGGGCGCCAGTGCGTCAGTGCCCCTTCGGCGACCGCCCGGGTCGTACCATCGAGCTTGGCCTGCAGCAGGTCACGGCGTCTGATCGCGTCCTTGTCGCCGGATCGCGCCGCCAGCACATACCACTTGTAGGCCTCGCCCAGGTTTGTGGCCACGCCAAGCCCGCTTTCATGCAGCACGGCTAGATTATACTGGCTGTCCGCAAGACCATGCTCGGCGGCTGCCGTAAACCAGCGAGCGGCCGAGGCAAATTCGGGTGGATTGGCGGCAGCCTCAAGCACGGCCAGATTGTGCATGGCTTTCACGTGGCCTTGGTCGGCTGCCTGCCGATAACCGCCACGGGCGCGTCCGGCGTCCCGGGCTACCCCTAGGCCGCGCTCGTAAAGAGTGCCCAGCCGATACTGAGCCGCCGCAAACCCTTGAGCGGCGGCGCGGCCATACCAGAGAGCCGCGGCCGCAAAATCCTGCTCCAGGCCTTTCCCCTCGGCGAAACGCAGCGCGACTTCGAACTGCGCGGAGGGGTCGCCCTTGGCTGCCGCGAGACGCAGCGACAGCGGCCCGACCAGCGCCGGGGGCAACTCCAGCAGTTGCAGAGGCTCGGGCGGCCTGGGTTGCGGCGATGAGGCCTGCAGCCTGATGCCCGCCGACGGCTGGTGAGCCGATGCCGATGCCCTTTGCGCGGCCTGTTGGGCCGCCTGTTGCGACAGCGCAGCAAGCTGCATCGTGCGCCGGGAGCGAAGGATATCGTCGGCGGTAAGCTCCCGGCCGCCCTGCTGGACAGTGATACCCACCGGTGCCTCGAGGTGTGAAGATGCAGGGCCGAGCGAGGCCGTCGTGAGGCGCGCCTGTTGGGCCTCGCCCGGGTGGCCCGCGATGCGATTGGCCGCTGGCGTCTCCTCCGAGCGGGAATGCGGGGGCGTGGCGAGGGGGGACGTGATCGCAGCCGCAGCGTCGGCCGATTGCCCGGCATCGGCCTCGAGCGGCAGAGACAGGGAAGACTGACGCACCGGCGGCACTGGCGGCGGGGGGATCGTTTCCTCGGCCGGGACCTGCGGACTTGCCGATTGCGTCTTGGGACCGGCGATGAACCAATAGCCCGCAAGCAGGATCGCCAGCACGCTCGCCATCAGCAGCACGCTTGAACGAACGGCGGGCTTGCTGGCCTCAACGGGTTTGATCTCTGCGGCCGTCAGGTCGGTGGCCGCGTCGGTGCCGGGAAACAGCCGGGCCTTGAATGTTTGCACGATGCTCGAGGGCTCTGACCGACCTTCGGCTTGAACGGCCTCGGCCTCGGCCTTCTCGGCCGCACGGCGCGCCATGGCGATGAACGATTGGCGGTCGTCGGTCGGCGTCTCGACAGCTTCGGCGGGCGCCGACGAGGGTCGGCGGTCGCGAACAATGCGCTGGCGGGCCGGTTCGGCACGAGGGCTCCGCACCCGCGGCGCTGCGTCCAGGGTGGGCTCGGAGCGCGCGGGGTCGTCGAGCCGTACGGGATCGGGCGCCGCTCGTTCAACAGCTTGATTGAAATGCTCCTCGCTCGGCGGCTCGAAATCGCTCAGCGACAGGTTGCTTGTCGCCGCCAGGGCGGGAGAGGGTGCTTGAGGCTCTGCGGCTGGGCGAGGCGCGACAAGGTTCGAGAAATCCGGGGCAGCCGAATCCGAGGCCATCGAGGTCCGAGGTGCGATCGCCTGCGACGACCGCTCGGGGGATGGCGATGCTCGCGCCTGCGCAGCGTTCATCTCATCGACACGATTGAGAAGCTGCAGCATCGCCTGCTGCATGGTGTCCAGGGCTTCGGCGGTCACCGCCTCGCCACGACGACGTTCCTCTACGAAGCTCGTCATCAGTTCGTGCAGGGCGATCAGCCGGGCATCGTTCTGGTCCTGCAGCGATGGCCGGCCATCGGCTTCCGCCTGCGGTGCAGCCGCATTGGAGATGCGTTCTGGGATTTGGTCCAGGACGCGTTGCGCCACCTGGTCGGCCGCCGTCTCGGCAAACCGAACAAGATCCTCTTCGGTGGGGACCAACCCACCAAAGATCTGCACGATCTGATCATCGGTCAACTGATGCCGGATTTCGCCGATATGAAACTCGATCGTATCCAGACGGTCCAGTTGCGTCCGGGTCTTTTCGACCTGAGCCGTCAATTCCAGAATATGTGCTTCGACGATGCGCAGCCCGTCCACGTCGGCCCGCGTCGCGACTTTTTCCATGGCGCTGTCGAACCGCTCTTCGAAAACATCGAAGCGACGGCCAAGATTATCGAGAATGGTTTCGGGTCGCAGCGCCAGCAGGGACGTCTCGACACGGCCGGCGACTTCGGACATTCGGGTCTCGAACCATTCGCGGTCGAGCGCCGAGGAACCAAGTGATGGCGCACGGCTGGGGGGGGGGCTCATCACAGCGGCGTCCGCGTCGGGGGGCTTGGGTTGCGCAAGGCGGTCCGCCTCGATCGATTCGAAGTGCTTGAAGAGGGCATCGGCCGCGTCATCATCCCAGGGATCATCGGCAGGGTCCTGTGGCTCCGGCTTCGGCAATTGATGGGCGGCAAGCTGCGCGTTCGGCAATTGGCGCAACGACAGTGCGGTGGCGGGCACGGCCTGATCTTGATCGGCCGTCGCCGATACCGGCGCCGTCGACACCGGCGCGACGATTGGGGCAACAAGCGGCGACGGCGCTTCGTTGTCCGGTGATGGCTCGGTCCCGGCCAGGCGTGCGGCAAGCTCCGACATGCTCTCTTCGATGCGGGCGAGAGCATCGACATACTCGGGCGACAGTTGCAGCTTGGCGTTCTGGGTCTGGCCATCGAGGCGGACCAGCCGGTGCTGCATCAGTCCCAGGGCTTCGGCATGCCGCCGATCCGATTCCGAAATCTGGTCGACAAGCAGCTGCAGAAATCCACGCACCTCTTCCGCTTGACGGGATACGCCGTCCGCAGGATCGCTCCCCCTTGACCTCACAGCCTCAGCCTGAGGCTGCGCGTGTTCCTGATTATGCGTTGCCATTCACCGACTCCGTCCGCCCGCTCGCGAATCGTTGCACGCACATCGGGGAGACCGTCGCTTATGACGGACGAGAGATCGCGAAGGCGATTGGCCCGGCGTCGGCTCCGATGATGAACACTGTCCCGATGCGGCACGAAGCAGGGACGATGCCTTCAAAATCGCAATGACGCGTAAAGTTTGAGTTAAGGGACATTAAAGGTCTGTTGCCAAGCCTTGCGACCCTGGGTGGCCAAGCCTATCTCCCACACGCGTCGACGCCGCACCTGGCTTCGCCTGAAAGGGAGCTCTCTATGTCCAGCTACCGAAGTCTGATGCTCGCTTTGGCCCTTGCCGCCGGCTCGCCTGCAGTCGCGCAAACGCCGCCCGATGCGTTCACTCCCGCCCGCTCCGGCCGCTATACGATGCAGCCGGTCGATGGTGGCTTCCTCAGGCTCGATACGGAAACCGGATCGGTGGCGCTGTGCAGCAAGCGGGATACGTCATTTTCCTGCGATCCTGTTTCGGACGAGCGCTCCGCCAACAGGCAGCAGGCGGAAATCGACCGTCTCGCCAGCGAGAACCAAGCCCTCAAGCTGGAGAACAAGCGGCTGGCGGAGCAGGCCAAGCCCGACGAGCGGGCCGAGTGCAAAGGCCTCGGGTTCGAGCTTCCGAGCGAAAAAGATGTCGACGAGGCGATGAACTATGTCGAGCGCATGTATAAGAAACTGCGCGACCGCATGCGGCAGCTCGACGATGGCAAGTCGGCCCGTGGGACGCCGCTCTGACGATTACCGAGCCGCAAATCTCCGGGTTGCCGCCACGAGTTCGTGGATAATGCCGGCCTCGGTCATCGCGTGCCCGGCATCGGCGACGATCCGCAGGTCGGCGGCTGGCCAATGCGCTTTCAGGTCCCATGCCGTCTTGACGGGCGTCACCACGTCGTAGCGGCCATGCACGATGATGCCGGGGAGATCGGCAATCTGGTCCAGCCCCTCCAACAGCCATCCATCGCGCGGAAAAAATCCGCCATTGATGAAGTAGTGGCACTCGATGCGGGCGAACGCCAATGCGTAGGAATCCGCGCCAAATAGCCGAATGCGGTCGGGATCGGGTGTCAAGGCCAGGGTTGAGCCTTCCCAGATGCTCCACGCGCGCGCGGCTGCAAGTTGTACCTTTCGGTCCCCGTCGAGCAGACGCCGATGGTA
>JBKJYG010000373.1:0-2654 GCA_046715905.1 Hyphomicrobiaceae bacterium
TATAGGCCGCGCTTGACGATGGCGAAAAAGCTCTCGGCAGTGTTTACATGCGCATCCCCGCGCACGTACTCGTCGGCGCTGTGATTGACAGCGTCGTGCTTAGCAAACTCCTTGCCCAAGTGATGATAGACAAGGCTGTCGTCCGTCATCAGATGCGACTTGCGATCAACGCGCGCCAGCACGTCACGGACATTGTTCTTGTCCACGTTGGCGACGTGCTTTGCCCGTAGTTTGCCGCCTCGCTCAACGAGAGCCACAACCGGCTTCTTCTTCGGCTCAGGCTTGCCGTTATGTACGTTCTTTTTCTTGCCGCCGACAAAGGTTTCGTCGCTCTCGATCGTCTTGCCCTTGCCTCCGATTGGCCCCGTATCCGTCTCAGGTGACAGACCCATTGCCTCGCGGATGCGCATGGAAAGGAACCAAGCACATTTGTACGTGATGCCAAGCATCCGGTGGAGCTGGTGCGAGGAGACGCCCTTCTTGCTAGCGGCCATGAGGTGAAAGCCGAGCACCCACTTCGCCAGCGGGATCTTGCTGCGCTCCATCACAGTTCCAACCGTGACCGTGAAAGGCTGTTCGCATGCGTTGCAGTGAAAGAGGCCGGGGCGATGGCTCTTGCCACTCATGCGCGTAACATTGTTCGCGCCGCAGTGCGCGCACACGGCACCAGTCGGCCAGCGCACATGCTCTAAATGTGTGCGTGCGGCTGCATCATCGTGAAAAATCGGGTTTGTGAGGTTGATCGACATGGTACTATCCCCGTGTTGGTGATTTGAATATGGGGATTAGACTTCCTACGTCAAGTATATAGCTTTCGGAAAATCGTTTGAACAACCAAGAACCAACTCTGTGTGTTTATTGCGGACAATTGAGCACCGGCAAGAGATCGATGATGCAAGCTCAGGGTGTTCGCCCTTATTGACCCTCAGCTCGGAGGCTCATCAATCATGAGCACGTACAACGGCCTATCGCCGAGGCAGCGCAGGTCGAGACTTGCTCCGGCCGCGCAAAAGACGGCGTCGAGCGGACCAACCGGCTCGGGCGCGCCGTCGCGCGATATAACGCCCGTGCCTCTCACAATCACGTTGAGCTGATTGCTTCGAGCGACCTCTATTGGCATCCGATTGGCAGGTTGCACCACGCAAAGGCTCAGGCCGACACGCTCATTGTGCTGCGCCTGAAGCGGATTGAAGTTGGGGCCAGTGGTGCTGCCGCCGACCCAGCTCACGTGCCAACGCAGAAAGCCTGGTTCCTTGGCGCGGGCGGCGGACCAGTTCGGCTCCAGACCAATGAAGGGAACAATCGACACTTCGCCGTCGGCTGGATGCGGACCAGGGCCCTCGTTGTAGACTGAGACGCCCCACTTTTCGATCGCGTCGTTCACCCAGAGCAGCTTGACGTCTTCGTTGCCCATGGTTCGAACACCGTGAGGCACACCCTCGGGAATGTACAAACAATCGAGGGGGCCCGCGACGTGAGTTCTCCCGGCGCCGTCAATGCTCTCGACGGTGCCTTTGAGGATAATGTAAATCTCCGTCATGGTATGCACATGCACGCCGGGCTGTCGTTGCCCCGCGGGCATGTCCATCAGGCCGACGGCGCACTGCCGGCTTTCGATGGCGACGCCCGGATTGGTGTTGATGTAGCCCTCGGGGCCGCCCATCCACGTGATCAGCGAGCGCATGAAGCCGGGCTCTTTTGCCCGCAGCACACCCCAGAACGCTTCCAGATCGCGGTGCCGAACGATTCGAACGGACGTTTGCAAACTGAGCCTCCCGCAGCAGCCGTCGCGCTGGCATCAGAGAGCCAGATAGCGTGCCTTGACGTCGTCGTTGGCCTTGAGCGCGTCGATGGTATCGACAAAAACGATCTCGCCCTTGTCGATGACCGTCGCGTGACTGGCGATACCCAGGCAGAAGTGCATATTCTGCTCGGCCAGCAACACGGTCACGCCCATGTCTCGCAGGCGTCGGAGCAAGGCTCCGATCTGCTGGACGATGACCGGCGCCAACCCTTCGCTCGGCTCATCGAGTAGAAGACCGATGGGATTGCCCATCAAAGTGCGCCCGATGGTGAGCATTTGCTGCTCGCCGCCCGAGAGTCTGCCGCCCATGCGGCCTTTCAGAGGTTCGAGCATGGGCAACATTTCGTAGACGCGTTGCAACGTCCAGAAGTCTTCGCCCGCGGGGCCTTTCTTGGCGGCGATCAGCAAATTGTCCTCGACCGAATGCTCGGGGAAGATCTGGCGATCTTCCGGAACGTAGCCGATCCCCGCGCGGGCGATCACGTGCGGCTTGCGGCGCTGGACCTCTGCACCTTGAACCATGACCCGGCCGCTGCGCGGCGGCGCCAGTCCGACGATCGCCTTCAGCGTCGTGGACTTGCCAGCGCCGTTACGGCCCAGCAGCGCCATGGTCTGGCCCTTGTGGACGGCGAGCGAGAGATTGAACAGGATCTGGCTAGTGCCGTAGAAGACGTCGATGCCTTCCGCTGCGAACACAGGGCTCGTCATGCGTGCTGCGCCTCGAACTCGGTGCCGAGATAGGCCTTGATGACCTCGGGATGGCGGCGGATTTCGTCGGGCGTACCTTCGGCCAGCACCCGGCCGTAGCTGAGCACGCGCACGCTTTCGGCGATCTTGAACACAATCGACA
>JBKJYG010000374.1:0-3303 GCA_046715905.1 Hyphomicrobiaceae bacterium
GCGCCAGTTCGAACCCGACGAGCGAGTCGATCACGAGCCGCTTGCAGCCCGTCTCCCGCACGGCGTTGACGATCTCGTGCAGCGTCTCGTCCACGGAGAGGTCGAGCGGCCGCAGGTAGATGAACTTCAGCGTCCCGTCCTCGCGCGGCTTGGCAAAGTCGAAGCCGAACCTGCCCCCCCGCTCGATGTACTCGTCGGGAAGCTCCTCGAACATGGCCACGATGCCCGGCTCGCTGTGCCGCAGTCCCTCGGCGATGAACTGAATGCCGAGCACGGTCTTGCCCGCTCCGGAGGGTCCGGCGAGAAGGAGGCTGTCGCCTTCAGGTATGCCGCCTCCCATGATCGTGTCGAGATCAGGGACGCCGGTGGAAAGCCGCCGCCCCCCCTTGACGTGATCGGAGTTATGATCCGTGAGGCCGAAGGTGCGCGGGAAGGTTTGCAGGCCGTACTCGGTGATGCGGAAGGTGTGCAGGCCGGGCACGGACTCCTGGCCGCGCAGTTTCACCACGTGCATCTTGCGCACGATCGAGTTGCGTTCGACTTTCTGGTAAAGCCATAACAGTCCGTCGGCCACGGTGAACACCGGGTTGTCGCGCAGCTCGCCTTCGACGTATTCACCGATCAGGAATGTGGTGGCCTGCCAACTGGTCAGGTGCAGCGCCAGGCGCTGGACGAATCCCTGAAGTTCCATTTCGCTGGCGATGTCAGCGCCTTGCGCACCAAGGTGCGGAAGGAATCCACCACGACGATTTTGGCGTTGGACGCCTCGACCTCCTTGACGATCGCATCCAGAACAGCGCCGAGGTCCTGGTCCAGAACGAGCTGGCTGAGGTTGATGAAGCGGATCGCGCCGTCCAGTTTGGATTGGTCGAAAAACGTGAACTGCTGCTGGTAGCGCAGCATCTTGATAGCCGGCTCGCCCAGCACGGTGAAGTACAGCGCGGGCTTCTCCGGGGTGGCGTTGGCGAACATGAGCTGGTGCGCCAGCGTGGTCTTGCCGCTTCCGGGGGCGCCGGCGAGGATGTTGAAGGAGTACTCGGGCAGGCCGCCGCCGAGAATTTCATCGAAGCCCGGCACGCCGGTGGGCAATCGCCGAATGGTTACTGGGCCCGGCCGTTGATCTTGTCCTTGCGGGCTCATGAACAGCCTCTATTCCTGAATATCAATTGCGCAACGATGCGTCGGGCCAAGCCTCGCGCACCAGACGAAGCGTGAAGGGTTCACCGACGAAAGTCTCCAGTAGTCCAAGCAGATGAGCGATGATCGCGACCGCTCCATCGGGTCCACCGTTCGCCGCCAGCGCCTCACAGCCTTCCAGGGAGCCATTAGGCCCGACCTTTACGGTCTGCAGCGAGGGAACCTCCGCGCGGGCCAGAGCCAGCGCCCGCCGCAGGAGTGAGTTGAAGCCATCGGAACCGGCGAATTTTGTCACTGAGATCTGCAGCTTCTCACAAACCCGGACTCCATCGAGGACCTGTGCACCCGCACCAGTGGCGCTCTGGCTTGCTGCTTCCACATCCAGCAATCGCCGCGCCAAAGCTCGCATCGATGCAGATAGCGTGTCCATAATTCGATATAGCACCAATTCTCTACACGCGATTTGGGCGCTGCTCCGACCGGCGGGAGATGTATACTATCGCCCCGGCGTTCTTGAAAGACATCATCGCGTTCTCATAAAACTGGCAAAGGAAGTATGGGCCGTTGTCCGCCGTCGCTTCCGCCCCTGTCCTCCGGACCGACCAGATCCGGCACGCGCTTTTCCCGGAATGCGGCGATCGCCTAGCCGGCTCGAACCGCTTCGCGCGTCGCTTGGGCACGTGAAGTCCCGTCCTCGACGGGCCTCAGCGGCCCGCAATCCCCGGCCCGTCCATCTCCCCCGCCAGCACCTCGGCCACGTGCCGCACCTCGATCGGCCGGCCTTCCCGCCGCAACTTGCCGGCCATGTTCATCAGGCAGCCAAGATCGCCCGCCAGCAGAAGATCGGGGCCCACCTGCGCGATATTTGCCGTTTTCTTCTCGGCGATGGCATTGGAGACGTCCGCGTATTTGACGGCGAACGTGCCACCGAAGCCGCAGCAGATTTCACAGTCCGGCATCTCCACCAACTCAAGACCTTTGACGCTCGCCAGAAGCTGCCGCGGTTGCTGCTTGATGCCGAGCTCGCGCAGCCCCGAGCAGCTATCGTGATAGGTTGCCCGCGCGGCCAGGCTGACATCGACCTTGGTCAAACCCCGCACGTCGACCAGGAACGAGATCAGCTCGTGCACCTTGGCCGCGAACGACGACGCCCGAGCCGCCCACGCCGGATCATCGGCCAGCAGCTTGGGATAGTGCGCCTTGAGCATGCCGGCGCAGGATCCCGACGGCACCACGATGTAGTCGAAACCCTCCATCGCCGCGATGGTCTGCCGCGCCAGATCCGCCGCCGTGCGCTGGTCACCGGAGTTGTAGGCGGGCTGCCCGCAGCACGTCTGGCTCAAGGGAACATCGACCGTGCAGCCCGCCTGCTCGATGAGCTTGACGGCGGCAAACCCAATGGAGGGCCGCACCAGGTCAACCAGGCAGGTCACAAAGAGCGCGACACGGGGAGACGGTGGCCGGGGCAATGCTGTCATGCTAACTCTGATCAGGAGCGGGGGCCGCGCGCGGCAAGGCTGGACGGCATTGGTTTTAGAGCGGCCGCGCGCCGACTTCAATGTCTGGCCTTCTGCCCCCCTTGGCAAGGCAGGGCCGCCTAACCCGGAGCGCCACGCATGAGCCAAGGCACCCACACCTACGCCTGCACGGTCGCCTGGACCGGCAATCAGGGCGCCGGCACCGCCTCGTACCGCGCCTATGACCGTTCGCATGTGATCCGCAGCCCCGGCAAACCCGATCTCCTCGGCTCGTCCGATCCGAGTTTTCGGGGCGATGCCAGCCGCTACAATCCCGAGGACCTTCTGGTCGCCTCGCTCTCGTGCTGCCACATGCTCTGGTACTTGCATCTGGCGTCCGAAGCGCGGGTCGTGGTGACGGCCTATGAGGATGATCCTTGCGGCACCATGATCGAGGACGCCGGGCTGGGCGGCTGGTTCACGGGCGTCACCTTGCACCCGCGCGTCACTATTACCCGGGGCAGCGACCCGGAACGGGCGCGGGCGCTGCACGAGGCCGCGCACAGCAAGTGCTTCATCGCCAACTCGGTGAATTTTCCGGTCACCTGCGAGCCGGTGATCAAGATCGGCTGAGACGCCGCCCAACATCGCTTCTCACCAGACCAGCGCCGGTGCCGCCGCGACGGCGGTTGGCCCCCCTGTCACGAAC
>JBKJYG010000375.1:0-3723 GCA_046715905.1 Hyphomicrobiaceae bacterium
GACGCTCGCCGATCTCAAGGGCAAGCGCGTTTCCCTCGATGAGCCAGGGTCAGGGACACTGGTCAATGCCAAGGCCATTCTCGCCGCTTACGGCGTGTCGGAGCGCGACATCAAGCCTGAGTACCTGAAGCCGCAGCAATCGGCAGAAAAGCTGAAGGATGGTGGTGTCGACGCCTTCTTTTCGACCACGGGCTATCCGCAGGGCGCCATTACCGAGCTCGCCGCGACGGCCGGCATCGAGCTGTTGCCGATCGACGGCGAGGTGCGCAGCAAAATTCTCGCGCAGTACAAGTTTTTCGCCGCTGATAAAATTCCCGACAGTGCCTACAAGGACGTCAAAGGTGTCGATACTATCGCGGTCGGCGCGCAGTGGGTGACCAGCGCCAAGCACGATGCGCAACTGGTCTACGAAATCACAAAGGCGCTGTGGTCGGACAAGACGCGGGCAGCACTCGATGCGGGGCATGCGAAGGGCAAGTCGATCGTCAAAGAAACGGCGCTGACCGGCGTCGGCATTCCGCTCCATCCCGGTGCTGAAAAGTTTTATAAAGAAGCGGGCCTTTTGAAGTAGGAGCAAGGCTGCAACGGAACTCGATGATCGGGCCGCAGCCACAGCGGCCCGGCTCGTCTTTAAGGGCGGGGCGGAGCGACGTCTATACGACGTCGAGCGGCCTGCGTGGCCCTGACGGCGTCTCGATGACGATCAGGTCGCCGGGATGGACGTCTCCGCCCGTGACCACGATGCCCATCACGCCAGCTTTGCGCACGATCTGGCCCGCCTCGTCCCGGCCAAGCGTCGCGCGCATCAGCCCTGGCGCATAGCGGTCCAACTGCGAGCATGGATTGCGAAGGCCCGTGATCTCGATCACGGCGTCAGATCCGATGCGCAGATGCGTTTCAGGCGAGAGACCCAGCAGATCAATCCCTCTCGTGGTCAGGTTTTCGCCAATTGCTCCGGGCGCCAGTTTGAATCCTAGGGCCGCGAGCTCGTCGAAAAGCTCGGCGTGAACGAGATGCACCTGCCGCAGATTGGGCTGGCTTGGGTCGCGCGCAACCCGGGACCGGTGCTTGACGGTCGCTCCCGCGTGCGCGTCGCCTTCGACGCCCAGGCCCGCGCTCAAACGGATCGACAGGGCATTCACCTTCGAGAACGAATGCGACTGACTGCGACTGACGGCGACGACTCTGGCGCTCATGCCGGGCTCCCTTTATTGGCTTACACGCGCGCGATTGCGCCGAAATGGCGGCTGACCCTGATCGGAGCCCGTTCTATACTCAGCCCATGAGCACCATGCAAAGCGCCGAGAGACATGAAAGCAACGCGGTGGGCCAGAGCCCGGACGGTACATTCGTTTGCTCGCTTCCGGATGGCGAGCCCGTGCCCGTCGGCAAGGGCAGCCACGTCTATCTCATAGATGGCTCCGGCTATATTTTCCGTGCGTTCCATGCCCTGCCACCGCTCACCCGGCCTTCCGACGGATTGCCGGTGGGAGCCGTCCACGGCTTTTGCCAGATGCTCTGGAAGTTTATGCAGGATGCCCGTGGCTCGCGGGGGCCGACCCACATTGCGGTTATCTTCGACGCCAAGGAGCGCAACTACCGCAATACCATCTACGAAAAATACAAAGCCAATCGCGCAGCCGCCCCCGATGAACTGGTGCCGCAGTTCCCGTTGATCCGCCAAGCGGTCAAGGCCTTCAATGTCGCTTGTTTGGAGCAGGAGGGTTACGAGGCCGACGATCTCATCGCGACTTTCGCGAAATTGACGTTGGAACGCGGCGGCGAGGTGACGATCGTGTCGTCCGACAAGGATTTGATGCAACTCGTCAAGCCCGGCATCGCCATGCTCGATACCATGAAAAACAAGACCATCGGTCATGACGAGGTGGTCGAGAAGTTTGGCGTAGCGCCGGATCGGGTTGTCGATGTGCAGGCCCTGGCCGGCGATTCCGTCGACAACGTTCCGGGCGTGCCGGGGATCGGGGTCAAGACGGCGGCCGAGCTCATCAACGAGTACGGCGACCTGGATACCCTGCTGGCGCGCGCTGGCGAGATAAAACAGCCAAAACGCCGCGAAAAGCTCATCGAATTCGCCGATCAGGCACGAATTAGCCGTCAATTGGTGCTGCTTAAGGATGATGTGGCGGTGCCCATCAGTGTTGACCAATTGGGTGTGCAGGAGACGGAAGCCGTCGCCTTGCTCGGATTTCTGCGCGCCATGGAGTTCTCGACGCTGACGCGCCGTATTGCCGAGGCGCTGAAGGTCGATGTGCCGCCGCCGGCCGAGGTTTCGGTCCCGATCAGCGGGTCCGGCAGCCCGGGTGCAGCCGGTCCTGATGCAGGCCGCGGGCCCGTCTCGCCGGCTGTTTCTGCTGGAGCCCTGAGCGACGCCGCGGCGCGAACCCGTCGCGCTGCCTGTGACCCCGCCATCAATCGTGCATCTTACGAGATCGTTCGCGACACCGTATCGCTCGAGCGCTGGATCGAGGCCGCGCGCCAGGCGGGGCGCGTTGCTCTCGCGACCCAGAGTGCCGGTTTCATCCCCGTGCAATCCGATCTGATCGGCCTGTCTCTGGCAGTGGCACCGGGCCGCGCCTGTTACGTGCCGATCGCCCATGCCGCGTCGTCGAGTACCGATCTGTTTGACGCAGGCGGACCCGGCGAGGGGCAGATTCCGATCCACGACGTGCTTCGCTTGCTGAAGCCGCTGTGCGAGGATGCCTCGATCCTGAAAATCGGCCATAACATCAAGGACGGCGTGCTCGTCCTGGCGCGCCATGGCGTTGGCTTGTCGCCGCTCGATGACACGCTGCTCCTCTCCTACGCGCTCGACGGGGGGCCGGGCCAGCACAGCCTTGAACTTCTGGCTGAGCGCCAGCTCGGGCATACCTGCCTCACCTTCGATCAGGTCGCAGCCCATGCGGCGGGCGCCCGCAAGGCCGATCGGAAATTCGCGGGTGTTCCGATCGATAAGGCGGCCGAGTACGCGGCCGAACGCGCGGACGTCGCGCTTCGGCTTTGGATGGGCTTGAAGCCGCGGCTTGTCGCCGAACGCATGACCACCGTGTATGAGACGCTCGAACGGCCGCTGCTGCCGGTGATCGTCGGCATGGAGCTGGCCGGGATTAAAGTTGACCGGTCGATACTCGCGCGGCTGTCGTCGAGCTTTGCGCAGACCATCGTGCGTCTCGAAGAGGAGCTGCAGGCACTCGCCGGACGCACATTCAATCCCGGCTCGCCCAAGCAGCTTGGTGAACTGCTGTTCGATCACTTGCATCTTCCCGGTGGCAAGCGGACCAAATCCGGGCAGTGGGAAACCCGCGCCGGCCTGCTGGACGAGATGGCAGCCAACGAGGATCTGCCCGCCGACGCCCGCCGCCTGATCAATACGATGCTCGAGTGGCGTCAGTTGACGAAACTGAAATCCACCTACACGGACGCGCTGCCGCTGCATATCGGCGCGCGCGAGCGGATTCACACGAGCTACGCCTTCGCTTCGACTACGACGGGACGGCTCGCCTCGATCGAGCCCAATCTGCAGAATATCCCCATTCGAACCAAGGAGGGGCGGGAGATCCGGACGGCTTTCATTGCGGAGACCGGATCGAAGTTGATTTCCGCCGACTATAGCCAAATCGAACTGCGCGTCCTGGCCCACATCGCCGACATTCCGCAACTGCGGCAGGCCTTCGCCGACGGCCTCGACATCCATGCGATGACCGC
>JBKJYG010000376.1:0-4666 GCA_046715905.1 Hyphomicrobiaceae bacterium
GATCAGACCAGCCTCAAGGCCTTGGACCTGATGGTCGATTACATGAAGGACCATTCGGACGTCTGGAGCGGCGGGACCTATTGGGCGGGTGGGTCCTGGTGGGGTGATTACATGTACTCGGCCGAACCGCAGAACGGCGCCGACAAGCCGCAGATGACCATTCTCGGTCAGTATACCTGATCAGCAATCGGCGGGACACTTGACCTTAAGACACCAAGCGAAAGCCACGAATGAAGTGGTCGCGGCCATGCTTGCATGCCGCGGCTACTTGGGTGTCGCGGCAGCATTCAGTCTCGCCATCAACCTTCTCTAGCTCGCCGCGCCGCTGTACATGATGCAGGTCTATGACCGCGTCATCTCGAGCGGCAGTCACGTCACGCTTCTGATGTTGACGCTGCTCCTCCTGGTCTCCTTTGCCGCGCTGGCCGGTCTTGACAGCGTGCGGGGCTGCGTCCTGACGCGCGCCAGCATGCGGCTTGATCGCCTGCTCGCGGCGCGCGTGGTCGCCGCTACGATCGAGACGGCAACCCGCGGTGTGTCCGCTCGCAACCAGCCGTTGCGCGATTTCGACACGGTCCGGCAATTCGTAACCGGGAGTGGCGTCACGGCTGTCTTCGATCTGCCCTGGGCACCGCTCTACATCCTCTGCATCGTGCTGCTGCATCCGGCATTGGGGCTCTTCGCTTTTTTCTCCGCGCTGGTTCTCATCGGCTTTGCAGTCGGCAACGAATATTGGACCCGCAGCGCGCTTCGCGAGGCCAATGACGCGGCGGGGTTCAACTACGCATTTACCGAGATGAGCCTTCGCAATGCGCAGGCGATCCAGGCCATGGGCATGCTGCCGCGGCTTTTGCAGCGCTGGGCGGTCGATCGCGACCTGGCAATGGCGCGACAACAGACGGCGAGCGAGCGCTCGGCCACCATGTCGGCGGCCATCAAGTTTCTCAGGCTGTCGATGCAGTCTCTCATTCTGGGTCTTGGGGCCTATCTCGTGATCGAACGTCAGGCGGGCGTCGGCGCGATCTTTGCCGCATCGATCCTGCTGGGGCGGGCGTTGCAGCCGGTCGAGCAGATCGTCGCGTCCTGGCGTAGCTTCGTGGCGGCCAAGGAGAGCTTCGGCCGTCTGAGTTGTTTGCTCGAAGACAATCCGCAGCGCACCTCCTCGGTGGCGCTGCCCAGGCTTGAGGGGCGGCTATCGGCGGAGCATCTGAGCTACGTCATTCCCGGCGCCTCCCGTCCCATCCTCTACGATGTTGCATTTCAGACCGAGCCTGGCGAGGTGATCTGCATTGTCGGGCCCTCGGGTGCTGGAAAATCGACGCTCGCGCGACATATCGTTGGCCTGCTGCATCCGTCAGCGGGAGCGATCCGTCTGGACGGCGCCAGCATCCCCCATCAGCCGCGCGACGCCATTGGATCCCTCATCGGCTACTTGCCGCAGGACATCGAGCTCTTTGCGGAGACGGTGGCCGGCAATATCAGCCGGTTCGCCGAGGGGGACGATGCAAAGATCGTCGAGGCGGCGCGGATTGCCGGCGTGCATGACATGATCCTGCGCCTCCCGGACGGATACGGGACGCACCTGGGGGACGGCGCCATGATCCTCTCGGGAGGATACCGCCAGCGGATTGCGCTGGCGCGCGCGGTTTATGGCAATCCCAGTCTCATCGTGCTCGATGAGCCAAGCTCCAATCTCGATCATGAAGGCGATGTTGCGCTGGCAAACTGCGTGCGCGAGATGAAGCGGCGTGGCGCGACGATCGTCATGATTTCGCACCGTCCCGCGACCATCGGGCTGGTCGATAAGATCATGTTCATGCGCAATGGCATGGTGGACCTGTTCGGGCCGCGGGACGAGGTGATGCGCCGGCTGGCGGGCAAAGCGCCCATTCACGTCGTGGCGGGAGCGGCGGCCTCGTCATGATAAAGTCAGCCCTGTTGAGTGTTGCCCCAGCGCGGAATTCCCTGCGTCGTCTGTTTCCTCCCTCAGGCGATCGTGTACCGGTGCTCACGGCGGCGGTGCCCGATGAGTCGATGCGCGGTGCCGCCGTGCGCGGTTGGATCATCATCGTCCTGTTTTTTGGCGGCTTGCTCGGTTGGGCCGCGTTCGCCCCGCTCAACGGCGCCGTGGTGGCGAACGGGTTCGTCAAGGTCGAGGGCAACCGTAAAACCATCCAGCACCTGGAAGGCGGGATCATCAAGGAGCTGCGCGTCAGCGAAGGTGCGCGCGTCGTGGCCAACGACGTGGTGCTTGCGCTGGACGACACGCAAGCCCAGGCAGAGGTCGAGATTTACGCGAAACAGTACCTGGTGCTGCGCTGCACGGAAGAGCGGCTGCGGGCTGAGGCTGCGAATGCGCCGGCTTTGCGCTATCCCAGCGAGTTTGCCGATCGGCAAAGCGAGCCCGACCTCAACAAGATCTGGCGGGCGCAAGTCGCTCAATTCAAAGCTCGCCGCGTGGCGCTCAATGGCCAACGCAGGATCATCGACGAGAAAATCGCTCAGCTCAAGGCGCAGATCGTCGGCAGTGAGGCGCAGATGAGGGGGCTCGCGGCCCAATGGGACTCGCTGCGCCGGGAGCGCGACAGCCTGCTGCCGCTGCTGGAGAAAGGCTTGATCGCCAAGCCCCGCGTGCTGCAGTTGGAGCGCAGCGCGTCGGGCCTGGAGGGGCAGATCGGCGAGACGGGCGGCACGGTGGCGCGCGCACGGCAGGCGATTGCCGAGCAGGTGCAACAGGCGGCCCAGCTCGATCATGAGAGGGCAAGCGAGATCGCGCGGGAGCTCAAAGACACGCAGACACAACTCGTCGAAATCAATCCGAAGCTGATGCAGGCCCGCGTCGTGCTTGAACGCACCGTCGTTCGCTCGCCCTACAACGGCCGCGTGGTGAGCCTCAACGTGTTCTCGATCGGGGGTGTCATCGGCCGCGGCGAAAAGCTGATGGACGTGGTGCCCGACCGCGAGGCGATGATCATCGAGGCGCAAATCGGCGTCGACGAGATCACCGATGTGCATCCCGACATGCCAGTCGAGGTGCATCTGACGGCCTACAAGCAGCGCTCTGTGCCGATCGTGAAGGGCGAGGTGGTGCAGGTGTCAGCCGACCGGTTGTCCGATACGAAAACCGGATCGGCTTATTACGTCGCCCAGATCCGGCTTTTAGAGGGTGAGTTGCCCAAAGTCCCGCATGTGCGGCTTTATCCGGGAATGCCGGCAACGATCATCATCCCGACGGTGGAGCGGACGGCTCTCAGCTACCTGATGAACCCGCTCTCGGCCTCGTTCACCCGGGCCTTCCGGCAGAGGTAGAGCGCCGCTTGCGATGGGTCACGCGAGGTTCCGACGCGGCCGTTCCGGCCTATCGCTCTGCCAAGCGTGCAAAGCCTGATGTCTGCCGCAAGGCTTCGCCCACGCCCATGGCACAGGCAACCGCGACATTCAAAGATCTCAGGCCTGGCCGGAGTGGAATGATCAACACGGCATCAGCCCGTGCGTGGACGTCGTCTGGCACCCCGGCCGTCTCGCGGCCCAGCAGCAGGGTATCGCTAACCCGGAAGCAATAGTCGACATACGCGAGCGTGCCTTTCGTGCTCAGCAGCACCAGCCGTGAGGCCGATCGCTGGCGCGCGGCATCGAAGGCGTCGAAGGTGCGATGCCGCACCAGCTCGACAGCCTGGAGATAATCCAGACCGGCCCGGCGCAGGGAGCGATCGGACATGTCGAAACCGGGCTGGCCGATCACGTCCACGCCAATGCCCATGCAGGCCGCCAAGCGCAGGATGGTACCGGTGTTCTGGGGGATATCGGGCTGATAAAGGGCAATACGCATGGGCTTGGTCCAGCCAGAGCTTCAATGCGCCGCCCCGATCCGCGCCATCGGCTGTGCGGCAAATTGCATACGCGCGGGGGTGCGCTGAGGAACTTGTGCCACGCGGCGAAGGATGCAAAAAGATACGCGCGTCAAAACGCCTTGTGCGGGGAATGCAGGGCGTTTCTATATTCCAGCTAAAGATCGCGTACCGCACGGGCATCTCGGCTGTGCTGGGCAGCAGCGCATGGGAGCACGTCACCGTACTAGCGGCGCCGTGGTGCATGTGTTCTCATCAGCCGCGGTCAGGACGGGCAACGTCGGGCAATGGGATGGTCGGGATAAGACACGCGATTGAAGGAGGCTGTCTTGGACGCTGATACGTAGAGCCCGTCGCGCCGCGACTTTCTGACGGTGGCAGCTGGCAGTTGGCTGGCGGTGGGCGCGGCAGCGACGCTCTGGCCTCTCGTGCAGCAGATGAACCCCGATGCGTCCACGCAGGCCCTGGCCTCCATCGACGTCGACCTTGCGCCCATCAAGGAAGGCCAGGCCATCACCGTGGTCTGGCGTGGCAAGCCGGTCTTCATCCGCAATCGCACCAAGGACGAGATTGCCGCCGCCGAGAAAGTGACACTGGGTGAGCTGATCGATGATCGCGCGCGCAATGAGGCGCTGCCGGAACGGACACCTGCCGCCGATTCTAACCGGGTTAAGAAGGGTAAGGACAACTGGGTGGTGCTGGTGGGCATCTGCACGCACCTGGGCTGCATTCCGAAGGGTCAGTCGATCGGAGATCAGCGCGGTGAATTCGGTGGCTGGTTCTGTCCCTGCCACGGCTCCCACTACGACACCTCCGGT
>JBKJYG010000377.1:0-3764 GCA_046715905.1 Hyphomicrobiaceae bacterium
CGTGCAAGGCTTCTCGCTGTCCTCGAACGCCGCGACCGGCGTGAGGAAGTCGCGCGCGTTGGCGAGGCAATTGGCGCCGATCGGCCCCCGCTCGGGCAGCGTAAAGGCGCCGCCGTAGTTCTCGCACACATACCCGCGCGCCGCCCCGCCCAACAGTTCGACGCGAAACATCACGCCCCGCGGGATAACCACGATTTCTCCGGGCTCCGCTTCGATGATACCGAACTCGGTTACGAACCGCAGGCGCTCGTGCTGCAAGACGATCAGCAATTCGCCGTCGGCGTTCCAGAAGGCTTCATCCTGCATCGACCGGGTGGCGAGATAAACGTGCGCGGCCATCCCCGATTGGGCCGCTGCATCCCCCGCCGTGGTAAACGTTCGCAAACCCTCGACAAAGCTGACCGGCTGATCGGGAAAGGGCGTCGGAGACCAACGGAGCTGGCCGATCGGTAAATCGAACTCGGCACACGGCGCGGTGCGCAAGAGCGGTGCATCCGCCTTCTCGAAGCGCCCAGAATGGCGCACCGATGGGCGAATACGGTACAGCCAGGAGCGCTGATTGGCAGCACGCGGCGCGGTGAACGGGGATCCCGATATCTGCTCCGCGTACAGGCCATAAGGACACCGTTGCGGTGAATTGCGACCGACCGGCAGGGCGCCGACCAGCGCTTCGGTCTCAAACGTGTTGCCGAAGCCTGATTGATAGACACGCGACGCTGTCTGAGAACCATGCACGCGTGCGCCGCCCGGTTCGATCGGGGGCAGATTGTCTTGAGCCATCATCACCTCCTCGCGGACGTCGCAAGGCTAGCACGGCTCATCCGTCGATGACGATGCCAGGCTGACGCTCTCCGCTGTCAAGGAAGTCGGCCACAATACGCGATAGCACCGGCGCCAGCAGAAACCCATGCCGGTAAACGCCATTGACGAACAGACGCGGACCCCGCACCACCACTTTTGGCACGTTGTCGGGAAACGCCGGCCTGAGGCCCGCACCGAACTCGACCACCTCGGCTTCGCCGAATGCGGGCGCAAGCGCGTAGGCGAGCCCCAGCAGCTCCAAGGCTGATCGAACCGTCATGGGCGATGTATCCTCACTTTCGATGACGGTGGCACCGATCATATAGCGGCCATCCGGCCAGGGCACGACGTAGACAGGATGGCGCGGATGCAGCAGGCGCACCGGCCGGCGCAAGCCCACCTCGCGCGTGCGCACGATGATGCGCTCGCCTCGTACGCCGCGCAGTAATGGGAGATCATCGCGTGCGCCAAGGCCCCGGCAATCAACGACGATGCCCTTGGTCGCTGAGCTGATGGGCGTATCGAAGCAAATCTCGACGCCCGCGCCGCCCACCGCGTCGAGCAGAAACTGCAAGGCCTCAAGCGGCATCATGTGGGCTTCGGCCGGGTAATAAAGGCCTGACTGGAACCGTCCGGCGAGATCGGGCTCCAAGGTGTCGATCGCCGCCGCATCCAAGCGTTCGTAGCCCTGCGTCATCTGGCCAAAACGCATCAGCTCGGTGCGATCACGGGCCGCCGCCACCACGAGGGTCCCCCCACTGACGATGGCCGGATAGGTCCGCCGCCAGAGTTCCAGCGCCTCCAGCCCAAGCTCGCGGATGATGGCAGGCGCGCCCTCTTCCTCGCAGAACGGCGCCAGCATCGCGCCGGCCCATTGACTGGCGGCGCAAGCGAAGGGCGTACGGCTGGCTTCGACAAGGCGCACACGATGGCCGCGTCGCGCCAACGTCAGCGCTTGCCAAAGGCCCGTGATGCCGGCACCGGCGACCGTGATGGCAAGACGCTGCAACGTGGCGTTCCCTGGTGGCGATGATGCAGCCTGCTCTAGCATTGACAGGCCGGCTTTGCGAGGCGCCTGAGCAGTTCAATCCCCCAGCGCCACGCCTTCTCGCCTTGGGTCGGCGCCGCCTTCCAAGCGCCCGTCCGACCGGCGGACGATGGCATGCAGTCCTGACGGCATGGGACTAAGTTCGACGCTGTGGCCCATCGCTTTCAACCAGATCATCTGGTCGAGCGTGTCATTCCATCGGCCGATAAGCGCCAGAACCGACGGCGCCGACGGCCGCTCGAGATCAAAACGCCGACCGCGACTGCCGAAATTGGGTAGCGCTGCGGCTGACTGCGGATCGAGCTTCCAGTCGATCAGCGCCACCAGCGTCTTCACGACATAGGAAATGATGCGGCTGCCGCCGGGAGAGCCGACCACTGCCCAAAGATCGCCTTTCGCATCGAGCACGACGGTGGGCGCCATCGACGAGCGGGGACGTTTGCCGCCTTCGATACGGTTTGCAATCAGCCGGCCCTTGCTGTCTTGAGCCCGGAAAGAAAAGTCCGTCAGCTCATTATTGAGCAGAAAGCCCGCCGCCCACAGCCCAGACCCCAAGCCCGCCTCGATCGTGGTGGTCATGGCCACCGCATTGCCCGCTGCGTCGACGATTGACACGTGAGTTGTTCCCGCAGCCTCCAGGCTCGCGTCATCGCCAAGGGCCAGCCCCTCCGAGCCGGGCGGCCGGCCGCGTTCGGGAGCCGAGGTGGCCGCCATCGAGCCGATCAGCCGCCGACGCTCCGTTAGATAAATTGCATCGAGCAGCCCGGAGGGCTGTCTCACGAACTCGGGATCGGCCACGTACCAGTCTCGATCGGCAAAGGCCAGCTTTTCAGCCTCGGCGATCCGATGCAGGGCGACGGGGGCCATCGTGGCGCCACGCGTGCTGCCCAAATCGATGCCGTCAAGCATCATCAATGCTTGACCGACCGCCACCCCTCCGGAGGATGGCGGGCCCACACCGCAAACCTGCCGGCCCCGGTAAGTCGCGCAAACGGGTGCGCGCTCGACCGCCTCGTAGCTCGACAGGTCGTCGCGGCTGAGCCCTCCCGGGCGGGGTGCTTCGGCCACGGCCGCAACGATCGCATCGGCGATTGCACCTTGGTAGAAAACGCTCGCGCCCGTCGCGGCCAGATCGCGCAACGCGACGGCATACGCGGGATTGGCCAGCATAAAACCCGCACGCCTGGGTTGGCCGGCGGCATCAAAAAAATACGCCCGCGCGCCGGCCGACAGACGGTCCGGCGACTCCAGCGCCAACAGCGCTGCCAGGCGCGGCGACACTTGGAACCCGTCCTCGGCCATCCGGATCGCCGGTTCGAACAGCCGCGCCCACGCGATACGGCCATGCCGGCGATGCGCCAGCTCCAGCAGGCGCATCGTTCCGGGGACGCCCACCGACAAACCGGAGCGAACGGCGTCGCTGAAGGGCATGGGGCGACCGTCGATGAGGAACCGGTCGGAGGCGGCGGTCCGCGGCGCCCGCTCGCGGCCATCGTAGGCGGCCAATCGGCGATCGGCAGCATCCCAATGCAGCATGAACCCGCCCCCGCCCAGACCCGAGGATTGTGGCTCGACGAGCCCCAGAACGAGCTGCACGGCGACGGCTGCATCCACAGCGGAGCCACCGCTCCGCAGAATGTCCCGGCCAGCCGCCGCCGCGAGCGGATGGGCCGCCACGACCATCTGCCGCTCGGCCACCACGACTGACTTGTCGGTCCAGGCGGGCGCGGCTTCCGGGGTTAAGGCGGCCGGCGCCGATCGCTGTGCGTGGATCGATCGCGGCCCGCCGCAGCAGACCAAGGCTGCGGTCAGGCAAAACCCGATGAATAACCTGGAGGCGTATCTCACCCGCCCCCTCCTCCCGGCAGAAGGAAACCGCGCATGCGCTCGTTCGCCAGCTCGGGCACTTCAAAAT
>JBKJYG010000378.1:0-6680 GCA_046715905.1 Hyphomicrobiaceae bacterium
GCTGGTGCCGATCTATCTCGGGCTCTGCCAGACCCCCCGCGACGACAGGGGCCACGAGGCGGCGCGTGCGCTCATTGGCGCCCAAGTCGGCATGGCCGTCGTGGTTTCTATCATCCACGCGGCCGCCATGATCGCCGCCGGCGGCGCCACAGCATGGCTCGTGTACCGTTATCTGGGGCTAAAGTTTCTGTCGCGGAGCTGGTTCAATCTGGATCTGCCCTGGGCCTTGAGCCTCATCGCCGTTGGCGCACTTTCTCTCGCGATCAGCCTCGCGGGCGCGCATTGACGGCATATGGCAACGCCGTGGCTGGCCTCAGGCCCGACGCCCGGTCGCGCCGTCCCGTCCGCTCTTGCCTACGTCGCGAATCGGAAATGCAGCACATCGCCATCGGCGACGACGTACTCCTTGCCTTCGAGGCGCATGCGGCCGGCATCGCGGGCGCCGGCTTCGCCGTTGAGGCGCACGTAATCCTCGTAGGCGATGGTCTCGGCGCGGATGAAACCTTTCTCGAAGTCGGTGTGGATGACGGCTGCGGCTTGGGGTGCCTTGGTACCCTGCGTCACGGTCCATGCACGCGCTTCCTTGGGTCCGACGGTGAAGTAGGTGACCAGCCCGAGCAGCCTGTAGCCTTCGCCGATCAGCCGGTTGAGGCCGGGCTCCTCCAGTCCGAGGTCGACGAGATAGGCCTGCCGCTCTTCGGGCTCGAGGCTCGCCAGCTCAGCCTCGATCTTGGCTGAGATGACGACACAGCCGGCGCCTTCGTCTCGGGCGCGCTCGGCGACGCGGGCCGAGAACGCATTGCCGGTGGCGGCGGAGGCCTCATCCACATTGCACACGTAGAGCACGGGCTTGGCCGTCAGCAACTGCAGCCCGCGCCAGGCGACGTCCTCTTCCGGTGCAATCTTGGCCAGGCGGGCCGGGCGGCCTTCGCGCAGCAGCGTCAGTCCCTTTTCGATCAGCGCCAGCTGAAGCTTGGCATCCTTCTCGCCGGACTTGGCCTTCTTCTCCAACGGCAGCCGGCGTTTCTCGAGACTTTCAAGATCGGCCAGCATCAGCTCGGTTTCGACCGTGTCGGCGTCCGAGACCGGATCGATGCGGTTCTCGACGTGCGTGATGTCGTCGTCCTCGAAGCAGCGCAACACGTAGGCGACCGCGTCCACCTCGCGAATGTGGCCGAGGAACTGGTTGCCAAGCCCTTCGCCCTTGGACGCGCCCCGCACCAGCCCCGCGATGTCGACGAACGTGAGACGCGTCGGCAGGATGGTGGCGGATTTGCCGATGACGGCCAGCTTGTCCAGTCGTTCGTCGGGCACGCCGACCTCCCCGACGTTGGGCTCGATGGTGCAGAACGGGTAATTGGCCGCTTCCGCGGCCGCCGTCTGCGTCAGCGCATTGAAGAGGGTCGACTTGCCGACGTTGGGCAAACCGACGATGCCGCATTTGAAACCCATGACGTTCCTGCTGTAGCGGGTGAAAGGTAGGTTACCGGCGGCGGTTTAGCACCTTTGCGGTAGGCCTGCGTGGAGAACAGATCGACGCGAGCGCGCCGGCGATACGCCGGGGTGATGGAGAGCACGCGGTCGGGGAGGGAGACCCGCTTCAAGCTCGTGACGCAACCGATTGAGGGTCTGCGCAATGACCTCCGCGCCGCCGCACGGGAGTGGGACGGCGCGCTCGTACGGCTCTAAGCGGCACGTCGAGGCTTGAAGAGGAACGTGATCACTCTTTTTTCCGGCCTGCCAGCCAACGCTTCAAATTCTCCGCCAGCGCGCTCGCCCGCTTGGATTGCCGCTCGCCGCTCGGCTGGTGCGACGGCTCGATGACAGGCTCTCGCTGGCCTTCATGCCGTGCCGGCGGGAGCTTGGGAGTCTTCGGCAGCCGGTCTTGCGTCCGGCCGGCATCGTTGTCGCTCAATGCGCGTGCCACGTCGGTCATAAATCGGGCCTCGCCGCCCGCCACGAGCCGCCCGGCGGCGCCGGCGACCGCATCCAGCAGCGGATCGAGCCAGGCCGCGTCGTCGCGGGCGAAATCGTGCAGCACCCAGTGATGTACCAGTTCCTTGGCGCCGGGATGCCCGATGCCCATGCGGACGCGCACGAAATCATGGCCCAGGTGCGCCGAGATCGAGCGCAAGCCATTATGGCCCGCACTCCCGCCGCCGGTTTTGACGCGGATCTTGCCCGGCGCCAAATCGAGCTCGTCGTGGAACACGATGACGTCGCCAAGGTCCAGCTTGGCAAAACGAACGGCTTCGCCGACGGATCGGCCGCTCTCGTTCATGAACGTGTCGGGCTTCAGCAGCAGCACTTTCTTGCCATCAATGACACCATCGGCGGCCTGGCCATGGAACTTCTTCTTCCAGGGCCCGAAGCGGTGCGCGCTGGCAATCCGCTCAACCGCCATGAAGCCGACATTGTGCCGGTTCCGGGCATACTGCCCGCCCGGGTTCCCAAGCCCGACCAGGAGCTTCATGGCATGCGTGCTCGCTCAAAGCCGACCATCGGCGATCAAACCTGCCGATGCAGGCCCGGTCATTTCTTGCCTTTGGGCTCCGGCTTGGCGGCAGCCTTCGCACCAGCACCACCCTTGGTCGCTCCTGCGGCTGCACCGGCTGCAGCCGCGCCCGCCGCCGCATCCGCTGCGGCTGCACCTTCAGCCGCCGCTGTCGCCGCGGCTTCGTCGGCATCAGGCTTCAGCGCCACGGCGCCGGCAATGGTTGCGATGGTGATATCGCGATCGCGAATGGTCGGGGTCACGCCCTCGGGCAGCTTGATCGCCGAAATGTGGATCGAGCGGCCGATCTCGAGACCTTCGAGGTCGGCTTCGAAATGCGCGGGAATGTTGTCCGCCGGTGTCCAGACCTCGACCTCGCGCCGCACGATGTTGAGGACGCCGCCGCGCTTCAGGCCTGGGGAGCTGGCCTCGTTCACAAAGCGCATCGGGATGCGGATGCGAACCCGGTTGTCGCCGCCGATGCGCTGGAAGTCCACGTGCAACGGCAGGTCCTTGACGGGATCAAGCTGCACATCGCGGGGGATGGCGCGCAGCTTCTGACCATCGACGTCGATCTCGAACACGGTCGAAAGGAAGCGGCCTTTCTTGATGATTTTGAACAGGTCGTTGTGGTCGAGCGCGACGGTTTGCGCTTCGGCGGTGTCGCCGCCGTAAATGACGCCCGGAACTTTGCCCTCGCGCCGCACCGACCGGGCCGCTCCCTTGCCGCCCAGCTTGCGTGCCGTGGCGCTGATCACTGTCATTTCTGCCATGGCCTTGATCTCCAAATAAAAAAAAGCCCCGGCCGATCAGGATCGGGGCGCGCGGCCGGCGAGCGGCCGGCCTCCAAGGGTGCGCGCGAGCTTCTCACGCGGTATGGGATACCATCTCTATAGCCCCAGCGGTCCCGGCGGGCAACGGCGATTGTGAGCACAGGGCCCGCTTCGGCTAGGTCGTGCGAGGCTGAGCGTTTTTGGCCGAACGTTTGGCAAAGGCATAACAGCGGAATGATCCGCATCCGGGCCAAAAGCCTCGAGGGCATGGGCCAGGTGCGGGGTGACGAGGACCTTCGTCAGGACGTGACCATCAAGACCAAACGCCTGACCGATGACGAGAGCTTCGGCCGTCGCCACCAGCCCCGCGGCACAGACTTAAGGGCGGCGAGCGTCGCGGTCACCTCAGGACGCGTATCGTAGAGCATAACCGGGTGATCGGCTCGCGCCAGCGATCGTGCCATCGGCGCTCCCATATTGCCGACGCCCACCAAGCCGACGCGGTGGCGATCTGGCATGGGATGCTCTCCAACGTGAAAGGGATTGCTGTGCTGCCCAGCTTACTTAATGTGCGGCGGAACGGTCGCGTGCACAAGCCGAAGCGTGGGCGGCTGCGAGAGGGCTGCTCTGGCGCCGCTCGTGAGAGGCGCCGGCGGGGGACGCGATGGAACATTTGTGGCTCGCGGCCGGGCTGCTGGCAGCTTTCTTCCAGGCGCTGCGGCTGGCGGCTCTGAAGGAGCTCAATCAGTATCTCTCCACCTTGGCTACGACCTACGTTCGCGTGCTGTTCGGATTGCCTCTCCTAGCCGTCTACCTCGCCTCCGTCCTCTACGTCACGGGTCAGACCCTGCCGGCCCTGAACGGGCGCTTCCTGGCCTTCTCGACCGTCGCCGCAGTCACCCAGTTCCTGGGCACGGCGGTGCTTGTGCGCATGTTCCAGAGCGGCAATTTCGCCGTCGGCACGATGCTGGCGAAAACCGATGTCGTGTTGACGGCCATCATCGGCAGCGTGTTCTTCTCCGAGGTGATCTCCCTCGCAGGCTGGTTGGCGATTCTGGTCACGGTCGCGGGTGTCATGATCGCCACCACCGGACGCCTGCCCCCATGGCCGGGCGGAAGCGCCGGGGCGGGCCTGTGGGCTGATGCTCTGCTGGGTCGCCAGACGCGCCTCGGCCTGACCGTCGGTCTGATCTTCGCCGTTTCTTATCTGTCGCTGCGGGAGGCCATCGTCGCCCTTGACCCGGCGGCGAGCCCGCTGCTGCGCTCGGCAGTGGCTGCGACCGGGATGACGGCGCTCTCGTTTCTGATTCTCGGGGTGTGGCTGCTGGCGTCCGAACGAGGGATCTTTCGCGGCATGCGGGGTCATATGCTGCTGTGCGCGATCCTTGGAGGCACGAGTGCGCTTGGAACCGTGTTCTGGTTTCTGGCAACGGCCTTGAGCAATGCCTCCTACGTGGCCGCCGTGGGGCAGGTGCAGATCATCTTCACGCTCGCCCTGTCGCGCTACTGGTTCCGCGAGCCGATCCGCTTCATCGAGTGCGTCGGCATGGTCGTCATCCTGGCCGGTATCGTCCTGTTCCGCGCGGTGTAACCTTAAACCTACAGCCTCCGGGGTCAGACGAATTGCCAAATCGCGCCGGGCGCGCCATATGATCCAGCGGCATGACAACTGATCCGGCCAGTCCCGAACCTTTAACCGCGGAGCAATTTCGAGTCCTTGCGGAGGGTCGCCTCTATCGTTCGCCATCCGACGCTGTCTTCGATCCCCGCAGTGGCCGGACCTGGGGACGCAGCGATTTCGATCTCAACCCGGATATGCTGGCGGACTTCGCCGTCATGGAACCCGCCCGCGATGCCGCTGTGCCGGTGCCGATCGTGATCCGCGAGGAGCTGACGGTGCTGCTGACGCAGCGCACAAACCATTTGGCGACGCATGCCGGGCAGATCGCTTTTCCCGGCGGCAAGGTCGAGCCGTCCGATGCCGATGCGCTGGCGGCGGCTCTGCGCGAGGCGGAAGAAGAAGTCGGTCTCATGCCGCGTTTCGTCGAGCCGTTGGGATACCTCGACAGCTACCGCACCGACACCGGCTATCTTGTCGTCCCAGTGGTCGCTCTGGTGCAGCCGCACTTCGAGCTGCGCCTTGATCCAGGCGAGGTCGTCGAGGTGTTCGAGGTGCCTTTGCGGTTCCTGATGAACGAGGCCAATCACCTGAAACAAGCCCGGCCGTGGCGTGGCCGGGAGCGGCACTATTATGCCATGCCCTACGGCGAGCGGTATATCTGGGGCGCCACGGCGGGGATGCTGAAGAACTTGCATCAGAAGCTCTTCGAGACATGATCCGCATCGTTATAGAAAATATAGCTCTCTTCTTCCTTCCGACGGCCGTCTACGTCCTCATTATGGTTTTGGCCAAGCGCAGCAGCAAGGCGGCCCTGATCGAGGGTGCGCCGTGGTTCAGCCTTATCCTGGCAGGCACCGCCATGATTATAGTTGTGCTGGTGGCAACGGGCTCACAGTCGGGCGGCAAGCCGGGTCAGCAGTACCAGCCCGCCCAGATCAAGGATGGCCGCATCGTGCCGGGCAGCATCCGTTGATCATCACGGGGCTCCAGCTGCGACGGATTGCCGATTGAGATCGGCTGATCGGCAGCGCACCAGTTTCGGCCGAGCCTGATCCCAGCCACCGTATGGTTCGCCAGCGACCCTCCACGTCTTGATGGGCGCTCATTAATCTGGAGCCCGAAGCCATGACCCCCCTGATCGTTGCACTCAATCTGTCAGCCGTCGCCAACATGATCAAAGGCTACGCGATCGCGATCGGCGTCGCCGTGGCCATTGGCTTCGTGTGGACGTGGTGGGCCCACCGGCAGCGGGAACGGACGGTCGAGCTCACGGCGCGCGCGTCCGGCCTTTATGGCGACTACTTGCGATTGGCGATCGCTCATCCCGAGCTACAGGAGGCGCAGCCGGGCACGGGGTCGCCGATGGGGACGGCGCGCTATCGCACTTTCGTGGCCAACCTGCTGACGACAGCCGAGCAGATCCTTCTTCTTGATCCGCGACCGGCTTGGAAGGAAAAGCTTAGCCGCCAATTGGAGCCGCACCGGGCCTTCCTCATGTCCGAGGAGTTCCGGGCCGGCGATTTCAACGAGTGCTCGACCCTGTTGAAATCGGTGATCGAGCGCGTAACGCGAAGCTGAAGCTGCCGGTGCAGAAGCAGCTGAGCCAGTCTGTGCCGTGACCGCACCTCGCCAAGGGTGGCAAAAGATCACCTGGTGACGGGTTGTGACGTTGACGTAAACGATGTAGACGACAACCGCCGTGTCCCACGCGCCCCGTCTGTTGGCTGTCCGTTGCACGCCCGGGTTCCGCCGGCGCTGAGAGCGGTCGCAACGTCGCTCGGAGTCATGTATT
>JBKJYG010000379.1:0-5363 GCA_046715905.1 Hyphomicrobiaceae bacterium
CTACCGTCCGCAGTTTTACTTCCGCACGACGGACGTGACGGGGGTTGTGACGCTGAAGGAGGGGACGGAGATGGTGATGCCGGGGGACAACGCGGAATTTGCGGTTGAGCTGATCCAACCGATCGCGATGGAGGAGAAGGTGCGGTTTGCGATCCGGGAGGGCGGCCGCACGGTGGGTGCGGGCGTGGTGACCAAGATCGTGGAGTAGCCGGACCGGACGCGCGGCCCCGCCAGCCTCGACCGGCTTGGCCGACGGGGTGCAATGATGGACGGTCAGTCGATACTTGGGCTGGCAGTCGAGACATAGGAGGTCAGCCGAGACTTGGGTGGCCCCGCTCTTGGGCACTCGGTTGAAACTTGGCGATCAGCATGAGAGGGGGATCAAATGCACGTCGCGACGACGAATGACCTGGCCGGCTTTCGGATCGTCCGACATATCGGGGTCGTGCGCGGCGTCACCGTGCGGTCTCGAAACGTGCTAGCCGGCATCGGGGCTTCGCTGCAAACCCTGGTTGGCGGCAACATCACCATCTACACCAAGCTCGCAGAGCAGGCTCGTCAAGAAGCCTTCGACCTGCTGGTCAGGCACGCTGAAGAGGTGGGGGCCAACGCCATCATTGCGATGCGCTATGATGCCAACGAGATTAGCGCCGGAGTGACCGAGGTTTTGGCTTACGGAACCGCGGTGGTCGTCGACCCGCTTTAGGTCGCGACCGCGGGCCAAACTGCCCATGCGGCGGCTGTCAAGAAAAAATTTTTGTTTTCGCTTGTGCGTGCGCTGCCTGCACTCTATAACCGGGGCTAATGAGCAGACATCGAAGGTCGGCAGCGCGGTCGGGGAAGAGAAGTTCCCAGGCAACGTTTGGCCGACCGCGGCGCTTGAAAATCAGAAATCTTGAAGGCAGAGCGGCGGTTTTTCCAAGCATCTGATCGCCTTGCGTGGGAGATGGCAAGCGTTTCGCGATGAAGGTTAGGGGCCGCTGTCGAGGGGTGTAGCTCAATTGGTAGAGCGTCGGTCTCCAAAACCGAAGGCTGGGGGTTCGAGACCCTCCGCCCCTGCCAACTCCAATCAGATCGCTACGGATCTTATCTCGAGGGTCCACATTTGGCCAGCCGGGTGTGTTTCGAATACCCAGCGGGTTGCATTCAGCTTGCCAAGGTCAGCTTGAGAGGATGAGCGGGCTGTCAAGGAGGTCTTGAATTGAATCCGTTCCAGTTTGTCCAGGAAGTCCGGCGGGAGGTCAGCAAGGTCACGTGGCCGACCTGGAAGGAAGTTTGGATCACCACCTTGATGGTTCTGGTGATGGTAACACTGGCATCCGCCTTTTTCACGGTGGCGGATCTCAGCATTGGATACGTGGTCCAACTTGTCTTGGGCCTCAATCGCTAGTCGATCGCCATCGTGGCCAGGTCCCGTTTCGGAGCAGTGCAAGAGATCAACATGGCGAAGCGGTGGTACATCGTTCATGCCTACTCGAATTTCGAGAAGAAGGTGGCTGAGTCGATCAAGGAGCGGGCTAAGTCGGCTGGACTGGAGGAGCTGTTTGAAGAAGTGCTCGTGCCGCATGAGGACGTGATCGAAGTTCGGCGCGGCCGCAAGGTGCAAGCGGAGCGCAAGCTGTTCCCGAGCTACGTGCTGGTCAAAATGGAAATGACCGATGCAGCGTTCCTGCTGATCAAGAATACGCCGAAAGTCACGGGGTTCCTGGGCGCCGAGAATAAGGCGATCCCAATCTCCGAGGCCGAAGCGATGCGCATCCTCAATCAGGTCAAGGAGGGCGTCGAACGGCCAAAACCCTCTGTCACCTTCGAGATTGGCGAGCAGGTCAAGGTCGCCGACGGGCCGTTCGCCACCTTCGCAGGCCAGGTTGAGGAGGTCGACGAGGAGCGCTCCCGTCTCAAGGTGGCCGTCATGATTTTCGGCCGCGCTACGCGGGTCGATCTGGAGTTTGCTCAGGTTGAGAAGTCGGCTTGAGAGTCCCTACGTCGAGTGCAGTCGAGAAATCGTTCCAGCGCGGCAGCCGCTTGCGGCTCGATGGCCTGGATCGATGCGGGAGGGCCAGCCAGCCCGTTGACCGCTAACCCTGGGAGGGGATGCCTCCCGAGATCATGTTTAGGGGAATGAGATGGCCAAGAAGATCGATGGTTACGTTAATCTGCAAGTTCCGGCTGGGGCGGCTAATCCGGCGCCGCCGATCGGTCCCGCGCTCGGCCAGCGCGGCGTCAACATCATGGAGTTCTGCAAGTCCTTCAATGCCAAGACCAAGGACATGGAGCAGGGAACGCCGATACCCGTGAAGATCACGGTGTATTCTGATCGCTCCTTCACCTTCGAGATGCGGCTGCCGCCCGCCACCTTCCTGATCAAGAAGGCTGCCGGCCTGAAGGCGACGGGGAAGCCAGGATCGGGTTCGAAGGAACCAGGCCGCGCGGTGGCCGGCACCATCACCATGGACCAGGTTCGCGAGATTGCGAAGTTGAAGCTCAAAGATATGAACACGACCGACGTCGAGCAGGCCGCACGCACCATTGCTGGCTCGGCCCGTTCGATGGGTCTTGCGGTGCAGGAGTAGTAAGTGATGGCAACCAACATCTCCGCCGCACAGGCAAAGTCGACGCGGTTGGCCGGCGGCAAGCGTCTGGCCGCGCTCCGTGAAGGTCTGGAGGCGACCAAGGCTTATGCCGTGGAAGAGGCCGTGAAGCTCGTCAAGGCGCGGGCCAAGGCCAAGTTTGATGAAACCATCGAAGTGGCCATGAACCTGGGCGTTGATCCCAAGCATGCCGACCAGATGGTGCGCGGCGTTTGCAATCTGCCCAACGGATCGGGCCGAACGCAGCGGGTCGCGGTGTTCGCGCGTGGGCCGAAGGCCGACGAGGCCACGGCAGCCGGGGCCGATATCGTGGGCGCCGAGGAGCTTGTCGAACAGGTGTCGAAGGGCGTCATCAACTTCGACCGCTGCATCGCGACGCCGGACATGATGGGGCTGGTGGGACGCCTGGGCAAGGTGCTGGGCCCCCGCGGTTTGATGCCCAATCCGCGGGTTGGCACGGTGACCATGGATGTTGCGACCGCCGTCCGGGGCGCCAAGGGCGGCGCCGTCGAATTCCGGGTCGAAAAGGCCGGCGTCATTCACGCGGGCGTCGGCAAGGCGAGCTTCGCCGATACGGCGTTGGTCGAGAATATCAGGGCGTTCGTCGATGCCGTGGTGAAGGCCAAGCCACAGGGATCGAAAGGGACGTACGTGAAGAAGATTTCGATCGCTTCGACGCAAGGCGCGGGCGTGAAGCTCGACCAGAGCAGCGTGGTGGTGGGCCCCGTCCAGGGTTGATTGGACTATACCGGCGGCCAAGCGGTCGCCAGCTCATTCCGGCGTGTCCGGGATAAGGGATCGCCCTCCAGGCCTTGCGTCTGGAAGTCGGTCCCGAGCCTGTCCGAGACTGCAGGTGCTGGCAGCAATGCCAGCCTAAGCCAACCGGGCCTGCATATGACGGGAGACGAGCCAAGCGTTCGGGAAACCGGGGTTTGGTTTGAACCTCAATCGGGTCGCACCGGTCGCCGTGAGGCGCGCGGGCGGACAGGAACCGAAGCGCCGTTTCCGGCTGACGAGGCTGAGCCTTGGAGGCATCACGGAGCGGCAAGGTGCAACCCGCGGGATGCTTCGGCATCTTGCAAATTGGAGTGTAGCCAACGTGGATAGAGCCGCGAAAAGTGAGCTCGTGACGGACCTCAACGCCGTGTTGAAAGACACCGGCGTGATCGTCATCGCTCGCAATGCTGGCTTGGTGGCTGCCCAGTCCGCAGATCTTCGACGTCGCGTGCGCGCCGCCGGGGGCTCGGTGAGGGTGGCCAAAAACCGGCTGGCCGCGCTTGCGCTCAATGGCACGGACGCCGAGGGCATCAAAGTGCTTCTGAAAGGGCCGACGATCATGGCCTATTCGAAGGACCCGATTGCCGCGGCCAAGGTGGCGGTCTCATACGCCAAAGAGAATGATAAGCTGATCATTCTCGGCGGCGCGATGGGCAAGACCATCCTCGATGCCAATGGCGTCAAAGCGCTGGCCGACCTTCCCTCGCTCGACGAACTCAGAGCTATGCTGCTCGGCGTCATCAAGGCCCCGGCCGGTAAGCTCGTGCGCACGATCAACGAGCCGGGATCCGCCCTTGCGCGCTTGCTCAAGGCGAAGGTCGACCAAGGGGAACAGGCGGCCTGAGACCGCCCAGCAAACAATAACCACGATACATATCGCGTTCAAACCAACAGGAACGAACCATGGCTGAACTTTCGAAAATTGCCGACGACCTGTCCAAGCTCACGATCCTCGAAGCCTCGGAGCTGATCAAGATGCTCGAGGAAAAATGGGGCGTCTCGGCTGCCGCGGCAGCGGTTTCCGTGGCCGCTGGTCCGGCCGCTGCAGCAGCGCCGGTCGAGGAGCAGACGGAGTTTTCCGTCATCCTGATCTCGGGCGGTGACAAGAAGATCAACGTCATCAAAGAGGTGCGTACGCTCACCGGCCTTGGCCTCAAGGAGGCGAAAGACCTGGTCGAGGCCGGCGGCAAGGCCGTCAAGGAAGGCGTCTCCAAGGACGATGCTGCGAAGTTCCGCAAGCAGCTCGAGGATGCCGGCGCCAAGGTCGAAGTGAAGTGACGTGACGCAGACGGTCCTCCCGCGCCAAGGCGGGGGGGCCATCGCAACGGATCTCCAGAACGCCCGCAAGCGGGCTTTGTGGTGAGCCGTTCACACGGCGCAATTCAATCGGGCCGGCGCGTTCAGTAGCGCCCCCGACAGTAGAAGGCGGGGTCTCCCCGCAGCTAAAGGAGCGAGCATGGCTGAAAAGTTCACCGGCCGTAAGCGCATCAGGCGGCAGTTCGGATCGATTGTCGAAGTGGCACAGATGCCGAACCTGATCGAAGTCCAAAAGAGTTCCTATGATGACTTTCTGATGGTCAAGGAGCCCGAGGGCGGGCGCCTCGACCAGGGATTGCAGGCCGTGTTCCGGTCGGTGTTTCCGATCTCTGATTTCGCCGGCAAGTCGACGCTGGAATTCGTGCGTTACGAGTTCGAGCCTCCGAAGTTCGACGTTGACGAGTGTCAGCAGCGCGACATGACCTTCGCTGCGCCGCTGAAGGTGAAGTTGCGCCTGATTGTCTTCGATGTGAACGAGGAAACCGGCTCCAAGTCGATCAAGGACGTCAAGGAGCAGGACGTCTACATGGGCGACATGCCCTTCATGACGCCGAACGGCACGTTCATCGTCAACGGCACCGAGCGCGTCATCGTCTCGCAGATGCACCGGTCGCCGGGCGTGTTCTTCGATCACGACCGCGGGCGTACGCACGCCTCGGGCAAGCTGCTGTTCGCCGC
>JBKJYG010000380.1:0-9515 GCA_046715905.1 Hyphomicrobiaceae bacterium
TGTCCAACCAGACCCTGTTTGATGTGGTCTCTACCTCAACCGGCAACAGCTTCGCGCTGTCAGGATATTGCCCGGTGCCGGGTCCCGTGCCGACGACCCCGGCCAACCGCGACTACACGCCGGGCTTCATGACCAAGCTGATGGTGAAGGACCTGGCGCTCGCTCAGGCCGCCGCCCAGGCGAGCGGCGCGTCGACGCCGATGGGCGCTCTGGCCTTGGCGTTGCTGCGGTCCTACATGAATATCGTCGAGGATGCGTCCGACAAGGATTTCTCGAGCGTCATGAAATTCGTCCGCGGCAAGCTGGAGTAAGCGGCATGAGCAGCAGCATCGTCTACTACATGGCTCTCAACAGCCCGTGGACCTACCTCGGCAGCCAGCGCCTCGGCGACGTTGCCAAGCGGAACGGATGCACGATCGATCTTCGCCCGGCCAAGTTTGGCGAGATCTTCTCCAAGACGGGCGGCTTGCCCTTGCCCAAGCGCTCGCCGGAGCGACGGGCCTATCGCATGATGGAGCTGAAACGGTGGCGTGATCAGGTCGGGTTGCCGATCACGCTGGAGCCGAAGTACTTCCCCTCGAACGAAGTCCCGGGAACGCGGCTCGTGCTGGCGGCCAAGCTGGCTGGCCTGAATGCGCATGCGCTGGCCACCGAGATCGGGCGAGCATTGTGGGAACGCGAGGAGGACATGGCCGAGCCTGCGGTTTTGGACGCCGCCGCCAAGCGCGCTCACCTGGATGCCGGCGAGATCCGCCGGAACGCCCCGCCTGATGCCGAGCTCGACGCGCTCTACGACCGATATACCGCCGACGCGCTGGCACAAGGTGTGTTCGGCGCACCGAGCTACGTGCTGCCATCGGGCGAGATCTTCTGGGGTCAGGACCGGTTGGAATTCCTGGACCGGGTGCTCGGCCGCTGATGACCCGGGTTCGGCTGTCGCTTGGCGAACTCGATCATCTGATGGTTCAGGCGCTCGAGACCGCCGGAACGGCGCCGGCCATAGCCCGATCGGTGGCCATGGCGCTCGCGCGGGCGGAGGCCGATGGCCAAGCCGGGCATGGGTTGTCCCGCGTGCCAAGTTACGTCAGCCAACTCCGCGCCGGCAAAATCGACGGCCATGCCCGTCCCGCGGTCACGCAGACCCGCCCCGCGGCGCTTCGCATCGATGCCGGCCACGGCTTCGCATTTCCGGCATTGGATTTGGCCGTCGAGCGGCTTCCGGCGTTGGCGCGCGAGACAGGGGTCGCCATCGCGGCCATCACGCGCTCGCACCACGCTGGCGCGCTGAGCTTTTCCGTCGAGCGCGTTGCCGAGCAGGGCTGCCTGGCGCTGATGTTTGCCAATACCCCCTCCGCCATGACGCTCTGGGGCGGACGCCGCCCCATGCTCGGCACCAATCCCTTGGCCTTTGCCGCGCCCCAACCGACCGGACCACCGCTGGTGCTCGACCTTGCGCTCTCGGCGGTGGCCAGGGCCCGGATCGTCGCCGCAGCGGCCCGTGGGGAGACCATACCCGAAGGCTGGGCCGTGGATGGCGATGGCCGCCCGACCACCGATCCGAAGGCAGCGCTGAGCGGTGCCTTGCTGCCAGCGGGTGGGGCCAAGGGTGCGGGGCTCGCGCTGATGGTGGAGTTGCTGACCGCGGCGCTCACCGGCAGTGCGTTCGCGTTCGAGGCGACATCCTTCATGGATGACAAGGGCGATCCGCCCGGCGTCGGTCAGCTCCTGCTTGCCATCGACGCGACTGCTTTTGGCACGGGCGCGATGCTCGCCGAACGGATGACGACATTCGCCGGCATGCTTGCGGCTGATACGGCCTCGGGCGGCCACGCCCGTCTTCCCGGATCGCGTCGGCAAGGATTGCGGACGATCGCCGTTTCCGCCGGCATCGAGGTCGATGCCGACCTGCTGGCCTTGGTGCAGCGCCTAGGAAGCCGGCGTGATTGATCCCCAGCGGATCTCGTAGGGCGTGATCAGAATTTTCTGCGCTCCGGGCTTGGTCGCCTTCGGTGTCCAGGTCATCAGGGCTTCCGAGGCGACACCCGTCAGCGCAACGCTCGGGTCCGATCGAAACGTCACTGCGGTATTGTCGAAGGTGAGCGCACCATTGACCCAGACCCGCAACATGCCATCGGCGGCATTGGGGGCATTGAGCTTTATTTCCTGTTCGATCGCCAGCCATTTGCCGCGTGGCCATTCAAAGTCCGAACGCGTGTTCTTGATCGACTGGCCGCCACGGGCTTCCGCCGTTTGCGCAGACATGCCGCTGGTGCCTTGGGCGTTCCAGGTGGACCGGGTCGCCAATCGTTCAGAGGTTTTGTCGGCCTGCGTTCCCGAGCCGAAGAACCCGGGTAAAAGGCCGCCCTGGCCGAAGTCGAAATCGTTCGGAAGGAACAGCGCATAGGAAAGGCACGCGGCGGTCGGTTTGCCGAGGCTTGCCGGCGACCACAGGAAGCGAATGCCCGGCCGCTTGTCCTGAGACGCTGACTTGCCGCGATCGGGAGCGGACGCGGAACTTAAATCAAGCTCGAGGGCAAGGTCGTTGGGCGCGCCGCTCACACGGATGACGCGAGCCTTGTCGAGTCCTGCCGCGTCGCCGGCCGAATAGCGCGCCTGGAGATCGGAGGACGACATCGGTTCTCCGGACCGGTCAAACGAGATGCGTGCGATCTTCTCGTAGCGATCGCTGCAAGGCGGCAGATCGTCGCGCGAGATGGCCCCGTGCAGCATCGTCACGGCCAAGCCGAAGACGAAGAGGATCATGGCGCCGTTGAGCAGCAGCGCTTTGCGGGACATATTGAACATGGCGGCCTCTGTCACGTAGGTCGATAGGGCGCTGTTCGACCTACGATTTGCGGTCCACCTTGGCAGCAAGGCTTAAAGGATTGCTGAATTTACACAGCATCTGCAACATGAAGCCAGGGCAACACTTCATCGAGCCGTCTGGCCGCCGAAAGCGGCCTGCCGCTCAACCCCTTTGGCGCAGGAGCAGCGCACCGGCAGATAAGGCCAGCGCGGCAATGCCCATATAGGCGAGGCGGTAGCTGCCCGACTGGATGACGGCCAGGCTCATCAGGGCCGGCAGGATCATGATGCCGGCGAACATCGAGGCCGCGCCTAAGCCGGTGGCAGCCGTCCGCTGAGTGCCGCCGAGACGTGCATATTCGCCGTAGGCAATGCCGGTGAAGCCGCTGGCCGATGAACCGGCCACGGCGCAGGTCGCCAGCACGGCGGCGCCAGGCCATGTGGCATCGAAGCTTGCCACGAGCAGCGCCATCGCCGCCATGATGAGGCCTTGCATCGCCAGCAGCCACCGGGCCGCCAGAACACGATCCGCCAGCCATCCCCACATCGGCCGGGTCACCGCGCCCGATAGTTGGTAGAGCGCCAGCATCTGTCCGGCGCGCACGAGGTCAAACCCGGCCACGCTGGTCAGGTGCGTGGTCATGAAGGCCACGAAACAGCCTTGCAGCCCCGAGTAGACGAAGGAGGCAAACGACAGCCGACGCAGCGGCGCGTCATGACGCATCATGCGGAGTGGATGCATGAGCCCGGCGCCCGATCCAGCCGGATTGATGCTCGGACGATCCCACTTCCGTCGAACGGGCTGGAGGAGGAGCAATAAGAAGACGGCCGGCACGATCTGCACGAGTAGCCCGGTCTGCCAGCTCCAGAACAGCGTCAGGGGTGGCATCAGCAAGCCCGCCAGCATGCCGGCAAAGGGCACCCCCACCTGCCGGATCGAAAGCACAAGATTGAGTTGGGCGGGGAGCGTGCGTGGCACAAGCAAATGCGTGCTGGCTGGCGCAGTGGCGCCATAGGCGAGGCCCATCAGGCCTGCACTGAGCGCGATCGCTGCGAGCGAGCCATAGGCCGCGGTTGCCAGCATGGCCAGCGTCCCGACCAGCACGGCCTGGTTTACGCGCACCGCGCCGTAGCGGTAGACGGGGCCGGGTGATAGCAGAGCTGAGACGATGCCCACGCCGTAGACCGTAGAGAGATAAAGCCCGGCAAGCGCCGGATTGACGCCGAGTTCGCGCGCGATCTCGGGCGCAACGGCTGTGATCGAATAGGCTGCGGTGGTGGCCACGATCTGCACGGCCAGAGTAGCGGCGAGGGGGGCAGTGGGAAATGCGGGCGAAACGAGAGTTTCGGCCGGGGATGGCGCGTTGCCGCCGGGATCGCTCACGTGCTGGCACGTCCGAACGCCGGCCCGTGCAGCGCTCGCATCACGCGTTCCGCGGTCATCGGCATCTGGGTGATGCGTACACCGACAGCTCGGCGGATGGCATTGGCCACGGCGGCCGCTGGCGGCACGATGGGAACTTCGCCCACACCGCGCAATCCATAGGGAACCCCGGGCACCGGCGTCTCGATCAGCACGCATTCGATCGATGGCACGTCGAGGGCCGTCGGCATCCGGTAATCGAGGAGACTGGCGTTGCGCAACCGCCCGTCAGGCGCATAATCGAAGCCTTCGGTCAGCGCCCATCCGAGGCCCTGAACGACGCTGCCCTGGATCTGGCCCTCGATAGCCGTGGGGTTCAGTGCGCGCCCCACGTCCTGGAATGCGGTGTAGCGCAGGATGCTGACCTGCCCGGTCTCCGGATCAACCTCGAGGTCGCACACGTGTGCCGCGATTTCGACGCCCAAGGGCAGTTTCGTCGACACGCCCCGGCCGAGGATGGCGCCATCGGCAAGGGTTTGTCGCATCAGATCTGGAAGGGTGATCGACGCGCTGCCGGGTCCGCCTGCGTGGAAGACGCCTAATGCATAGGTCACGTCGTCGGCCGCGCACTGCAGCTTTTCCGCTGCTCGCTGGCGCAGTTGGGCGATGGCATCCTGACACGCTTCGGCTACGGCGGCGGCCATCGTCCGGCCGACGCGGCTGCCGGCCGCGGCATCGGAATAGCCAACCGATTTGGTGTCGCCCATCGCGACGTGTACGTCGCCGATGCTGAGGCCGAACTCCTCGGCCGCCACCTGCGCCATGGTCGTGCGCGTACCCGAGACATCAACCGTGCCCATCGTCACCAGGATCCCGCCATCGCCCGTCACCGTGACGTGCGCGGCCGAGGTCATCGATGTGCCGCGCCAATAACCGAGCGCCAGACCTCGGCCTCTCGGCAGCGTTCCGGCACCCAACGGCTCGCGCCAGCAGGCGTGCGTTCGGATCTGGTCCAGCACGGTCGTCAGCCCGATCGAGGGAAATGGAGTGCCGATCGGCATCAGGCTGCCGGTCACGGCAGCGTTGCGGCGCCGCAGCTCCAGCGGGCAGACGTTGAGCTTTATGGCCAGCTCGTCGATCGCCTGCTCCATGGCGAATGCCGCCTGAATGCCGCCCGGACCGCGGTAGGCTTCGGTTCGCGGCTTGTTGGTGCACACGTCGATGCCTTCGAGCCGCAACGCCGGGCATTGATAGAGCGCGGCCGAAGCTTGCATGACGAGCGTGGTCGGCGTGCCCGGCAAGCCGCCGGTGTCGAACAGGAAGCGGCCTTCGATGCCGACCATCCGGCCGTCGGCATCGGCCCCCACGCGGACATCGATCGAGGCCCCGGCCGCCGGCCCCGAGGCGACCATGACCTCGTCCCGTGTCATGACGATCTTCACCGGACGGCCGCTCATCTGCGCCAGCCGCGCCGCAATCGGCTCCAGATGCACGAGGATCTTGCCGCCGAAGCCGCCGCCGATCTCTAACGGCACGACCTTGATACGGGAGAGTGGAACGCCAAGCAGCACGGCGGTTTGCATCTCGGTTTGGAAGGCGCCTTGCGTCGAGGCCCAAAGCGTGAGCACGCCGCCGGGCTCGGCTTCGGCAACGCAGGCGTGGGGCTCGATATAGCCCTGGTGCGCTGTGTCGACGATGACCTGCACGGACGCCGTGGCCTGTGCCGCCGCAAGCGCCGCCGCTATGTCGCCGCGCTCGATGAGCGTGCGCGAGCCCGCATTCGGGAGCGCTTCGGTGCCTGCGTCAAAGCCCTTGGGCTTCCACTCGGGATGGATCAGCGGTGCGCCGGGCGCGGTGGCGTCCGCGATCGACAGAACGGGCTTCAGCGGGTCATAGGTAACGCGGATCAGGTCCAGCGCGGCGGCAGCAACATGCCGGTCGATCGCGGCCACCGCCGCCACCGGCTGACCGATCCAGTTGACCTTGCCGCGCGCGATCACCACCTCGGCCGAAATCCACGCGTCAGCACCCGTCTCGCCGAACGGGATCATGGTGCCGGGCGCAATGGCCGGGAAGTCGGCGCCAGTAATCACCGCCAGCACACCTTTCAGCGCCCGCGCCCGCGAGGTGTCGATCGAGAGGATGTGCGCGTGCGCCTCAGTGCTGCGCTTGATGGCGCCTGTCACCATCCCCGGGCGGATAAAATCCGCAGGGTACGTGGCGCGGCCCGTGACCCGTTCGCCCGCATCGACGCGAGGCAATCGTTGGCCGACGACCCGCAGCGGCGGCAGCGTAGCATCGGCGGTCACGCCCGGCCTCCTGTGGCGAGTGTGGAGCGCGCTGCGGCATCCGCTATGGCTTCGACGATTTTGTCGTAACCCGTGCAGCGGCAGATGTTGCCGGCGATGGCATGGCGAATGTCGGCTTCGCTCGGGCGCGGTGTCCGTGCGAGGAGCGCCAGGCTCGAAAGGACAATGCCCGGCGTGCAGAATCCACATTGGGTCCCGCCGTGGCGGATCAAGGCGTCCTGCACCGGACTGAGGCCCCCATCGCTGGCCACGCCTTCGATGGTCGTAATGAGGTGGCCTTGACTTTCGCAGGCCAGTACAAGGCACGCGCATACGGGCTCGCCGTCGAGCAGCACGGTGCACGAGCCGCAGTTGCCATTGCCGCAGCCTTCCTTGGTGCCGGTCAGATGGAGGCCGTCGCGCAGCAGCTCAAGCAGCGTGTCGCGCCCATCCGCCAGCACCTCACGCGGCTCGCCATTCACCTCGCAACTGACAATGATCTTCATGACAGACCAACTCCGAGCTGACGGCAACAATCGGTAAGCGCGCGGCGGGTCAGGACGGCAACCAGCGTCCGGCGGTAAGCGGCCGAGGCGCGCGTGTCGGAGATCGGTCGGCACGCGGTGGCGGCCATCTCGCCCGCTTCGGCAAACAGGGTGGCGGTTGGACGCCGGCCCAGCAACGTTTGAGCGAGGCCCGGCACCTCGAACGGCGTCGGCGCCACGGACGCCAGGACCACCGCTGCATCGATGATCTCGCCGCTGCCGCCGAGCTCAAGCCGCACCCCGGCACCCGCAATGGCGATGTCCATCTCACGACGCGGCGTGAACCGCAGGTAGCTGGCAGCGCTGCGGGGAGAGCGCGCGGGAAGCTCGACCGCGACGACGATCTCGTTGGGCAGCAACGAGGTTCGGCCCGGCCCCGCAAACAATGTGGCGAGGTTCGCGCGTCGCAGGCCGTCGCGGTGGGCGATGTTCGCTGCAGCACCCAGCGCGATCAGGAGCGGCACGGCATCGGCCGAAGGGGCGCCATTGCAGATGTTGCCACCCAGCGTGGCGCGGTTCTGAATCTGCAGGCTCCCGATCAATCGGGCCGAGGCCAGCAGCGCGTGGTGCTCGCGTGCGAAGTCCACATGGGCGGCGAGCCGGCCGATGCTGATCGCGGCGCCGACCCGCCAAGTCCCATCGTCCTGCCGCCCCATGTGCAACAGATCGGGGATCGCCTTCAGGTCCACCACGCGATGGGCTGTCCGCCGCCCCTCGCGCAACTGCGGGATGAGGTCGGTCCCCCCCGCCAGCGGTCGCGCGCCGTCCTCGGAGAGGAGATGCAGTGCCTCGACGAGGGTCGACGGCCGGCTGTAGGCTAGGTCGTGCACGCGAGCTTGTCTCCTGTGTGTCGCACGCGGCGGCGGGTAAGGGGCTGGACGATGCCTCGCAGGTGCTGCAAAGCTCGGGTCAGTGCTGCGCGTGGGCCGCACGCTAGCTCATTTGCGGCGCGACCTGAAGCCGACCCGGCCATTATCAGGCCTGCCAGCGAGACCGCGATGGATGAAACCAAGATCGATCAAGCCGCCATGGGACGGCTGGCCAAGGCGCTGGCCTTCATTTGCGGCGCCACGCACCCAACGACGATTGCGCTGCAGACGGCCGCCGACAGCGGCTCGGAGCGGGATATCAAGGCCGCGCGCACGTTGTTTCTGCGGCTGAAGCCGGGCGACCGTCGCGCCGCGCTCGACATGCTGGCCGATTGACGGGGCGCCTGCCGCATGGCGCGTGGCTGCACGCCTTTGCTCCGACGCCAATCTCTGCTATGGGCGCGGCAGCGCTGGCCAGCTTTGCGAGAGACACACGCATGGGTTTCGATGCCGCCGTAATCAAGACGCTCTCGGCCGTCACCACGGCCACCATTACCACCCTGCTGCTGAAGAAAGGCCTCCGCAACGTCTGGATGCGGGGTGCAAAGCCCTTGCAAGCGGGCCAGCCGCGGCTCGTTGGTCCGGCCTTCACGCTTCGGTTCGTACCCGCGCGGGAAGATCTCGCGACGCCTGAGTCCTGGTCGTCGCCGACCTCGACGAGAGCCGCCATCGAGGCGATGCCCGAGGGCTCAATCGCGGTCGCCGACGCCATGGGCGTCACCGACGCGGGCATTTTTGGCGATATTCTATGCGCGCGCATGAGGAAAAAGGGCGTTGCGGGGCTGGTCACCGACGACATGGTGCGCGACGTCGCGGGCGTGCTCGGCACGGGGCTGCCCGTGTGGTGCCAGGGCGGCTCGGCGCCCCCGTCGGTCGCCGGCTTGACCTTCGTCGCCTGGCAGCAGCCGATCGGGTGCGGCGGCGTGGCGGTGTTTCCAGACGACATCATCGTCGTCGATCAGGATGGCGCGGTGCTCATTCCAGCCAAGCTGCTCGACGAGGTGCTGGCGACGGCGCCCGAGCAGGAGCGTATGGAAGGTTGGATCATGAACGAGGTTGAGCGGGGCGCCGCGCTTCCGGGCCTCTATCCCATGAACGCCGAAACCAAGGCGCGTTACGAGGCCAGCAAGGGCAAGTAAACGGTGCAGCCTCTGCGAGCGGCGCGTTCCGCCTTGACGGGGAGAACCCGGTCCTTTACGCACAGAAGGTCCAGGAACGGGGTAGGAACGTTGGTTGCCCCGTCGCCCTGAATAACGGAAGCGGAGCGTAGCGCAGCCTGGTTAGCGCACCAGTCTGGGGGACTGGGGGTCGGAGGTTCAAATCCTCTCGCTCCGACCAATAAAATCAGTGGCTTAATTCCTCAAATTGGGTCGCTAGGTACTATTTAGGTACTGCTAGCGACGCAACCACGTAGCACGGAGCCCGTCGTCGCTTCACGGGCTTTGCTCCCCTGAACGTTGCAGAGAGGACTGTCATTCTGCCTTTGTCAAACGATGCCGAGTTCTCCCCAATCTACGGAAGACATGGGTATTAAGCTTTTAGATCTACGAGGCCAAGGCGCCGATCGGGCGCTCCGGCTGGTGGCCTCATGTGGGCGGGGCTGGCGAATTCGTATTCTGGATCGATCCGACCACCAGCATCGGGG
>JBKJYG010000381.1:0-6221 GCA_046715905.1 Hyphomicrobiaceae bacterium
CGTCGAGTTCACGGCGAAAGACAAAACCCGCTCCTTCCCCCGATCCAACGCGGATACCGGGAAGCGGGGTTGTGACCGCGGGATCAACGCCCGTGCCATCAATTTCGACAATTTGCAAATCCCGTTCGCTGTTGTCCTGACCAAGCAGCGGACTGAGCAGCACGGGCGACCGGTCGTCGGTCTGGATGATGTCCGGCGAGAAAACGAGAACGTCCGACCATTCTCCGAGCCACGTGTCGAAACGATTGGGAGCGAACTCGCGCGCGCGTGTGTCCGTCCTCACGCCCTGGGCCGGCAAAGCCTCACCACCGGCCGCGTGCGAAGGCATCGTTTCCGCTCCGGTCGACGCCGGACTGTTCGGCCGGTCACTGGCCACGCTGCTGCTCCTACGTTGGCTCTAAACCGACACTAAAGTGAATACCTCGGGCACTCAAGCTCACTGATGATTAATCAGTCATCAAATTATACGTCTCTGGCATAAATTCGAAAGCTGTTTACCTAGCACTCAGTACTTTGCACGCCTTCGAACACACTCTTGATGCTGATATACACCAAGTTTGACGGTTCTTGCCTCAACACCATTTCCGCAACACAACTAAGTTGCCAAACTAATAATAGTCGGCTTAAAGTATGGTGGAAGTGCGTTACTGTTAATCACTGAACCGATTGGCGATCATTTCGTTCCGGCACGCCGCCTGCCGCAGTCTGTGTGCCTTGGTAATTGGTATGTGTAGGGCGGTAAGCGATGTCAGGGGATGGGCAGATTGTGGCAAATTTGAAGCCACGAGTTGCCGTTATAAGTAAAGAGCCTTTATTTCGTGCCGGGGTCATTCATACCCTTCGAGTTTCACGAGAGGTCGACGTCGTGGCTGAGGGTCAGTCTGCGGCTGACGCCTTGATCTTGGCCGAGCGACACCCCCTCGATCTTATGTTGCTCGATCTTGAGATCGCAGGTCGAGGCGCGGAGACTGTCCTGGCGATGTCCCGGCTCTGGCCGGCGGTTCGACTGGTGGCGCTGACCAACCTGGATCAGGAGGCCGATGTTGCGGGCGCCCTGCGTCTGGGCGTGAGCGGTTATATTCTGAAGAGCGTCGACACGGCGGAACTGGTCAGCGCATTGCGGACGATCGCCACTGGCGGAGTGTATCTGACGCCCTCGTTAGGAGCACGGCTGTTAACCCGCGGCAATAACGGAGCGTCGCCACATGCGCCTTCGCGGATGGCAGTGGCGCGATTAACCCCGCGCGAGGACGAGATCCTGGCCGAGGTTTCGGTCGGCGCTACGAATAAGGAAATCGCCAAGAAACTCAAGATTACAGAGAAAACCGTCAAATATTTCATGACCAATATCATGCAGAAATTGCATGTTCGAAATCGGGTGGAGGCCGTCGTTGCAGCGCGCAGCAGGTATGCCGGCGCGGCCTGATCGCCAACGCCGAACGGTTCACCGCGACCGGGGGGTAGGGGGACGCTTCGGGTCGGGCAACCAGCGCTCCGACATGACTGCCCTTGCCAGAGTCCGGTCGACGTGGGGCCAGATCAACCTGCGGTAGGCGTAAGCGATTTGCCGATACTCATCCTCGCACGTATCGGCCCGATCCGGCGGCAGGTATTCCTTGTCCACGATATCGGCGAACAGCTTCGGATCCGCTCCGTAGGCAATGCAAAGGACGTTGTACAAACGCTGCGCGGGTGTGCCGTGTACATCAGCAAACGACCGCATCTCCATGCGCAGCCTCTTTCCCCTGCGCAGTTCGCCTGGATTCCGCAGTTTCAATTCGCGCGCGTAGCCAAAGGCTGAGCCCAGCATCAGCCGCCGCGCGGGATCTTTCGGGAACTGCAGCATGATGTATGCCGCTAGTTGATCGGCCGCGTCTTCCTCGCGTCCCAACAGTGGCACGTTCAGCATGTCGAATATCGCATGGCTGGCCTCGTGCAGCACCACGTCGACGAATGGGCCGATGATGGCGTCCTCCCGCGCGATGTTGGCGGGCCGCGACGGGCTATCGGCATTCTCCACAAGGTCTGCCAGCAGCTCGTAGCAAACGGTTACGGCGCGGTTCTCGTACCAGGCATTCGCGACGCCGTCGCAGCCTTCGAGTTTCATCAAGAGCCTGCGCGGCAGTCGTAAAGGACTGAGAAGCTCCTGCACTCGCTCCAGGCTGCCCTTCTCCTTCAGCAATTTGTAGAGGGGCTCGTGCGCCGGGTTCGTGGGCGGGACGTACTGGATGCTTACCTGCTTCGTGCGCGCTTTCTGCGCGTATGTGTCGGTCGGCACCAGGAGCGTCGCGACAAGAGATATCGAGATGATCAGTACCATCTGGCTACCGATAATCCTCTTGAACATGCTTCTTCGCTGCATGTGGTCTCCAGTTCGGTGCGTGCCTCGGTCGTCTAGGCACTTTCCGCCGCTATGACGCTTGCATTCCGGTCTGCCCACTTCAGGGCCGGCGCAAAAAGGGTTAAAGGACGCCTCTCCGGAGAATGTTCTGATTTAGATCGACTGGTCGGACCCGCCGCGGGCGATTCACGGAATCCCGAGACGTGCGGAATCTTCGCGATCTGTCTACACAATTTGTTGCACCGCTCGGATCAGTGAACTTGCTCGTCCTCATCGTCCGTCTCCCCTCCAGGAGGTGCGGACCCTACCCAAATCTGGAGGAATTTTAGGTACTTAGGTCACGCCCGTCGCCACCGCGAGGAGCTTGGTGAACACTCAATCAGTGACGCTGGACTGACGAACCCACGCACCCAAATCAGTTAAGGCGCGCTCCGACATGAGGCGCTTTTTCGCGAAACCGCGATCCTTGCCCTTGATCCGGCGTCCGTCCGCATCCTCTGACGGAGGGGTCAGCGGCGGCAGCAGGCCGTAGTTGATATTCATAGGCTGGAAGGAGCGCGGCCCCGGATCGGATGCATCGGTATGTCCGCCCGTGATGTAGTGCAGGAGAGCCCCCAGTGCCGTCGTGGCCGGCGGCGGAGCCGGATCTCGTCCCAGCCGCTCGGCGGCAGCGAATCGTCCAGCCAAGAGCCCGATCGCGGCGCTCTCGACATAACCCTCGACGCCGGTCACCTGCCCCGCAAAGCGCAGGTGCGGGAGCGTTTTGAGACGGAGCTGCCCGTCGAGCAGCTTGGGACTGTTCAGAAACGTATTGCGATGCAGCCCGCCCAGCCGTGCGAATTCGGCGCGCTCGAGCCCTGGGATGGTGCGGAAGATCGCCGTCTGCTCGCCGTGCTTCAGTTTGGTTTGGAAGCCGACCATGTTCCACAAGGTGCCCAGCGCGTTGTCTTGGCGCAGTTGCACGACGGCCCACGGCCGCCCGCCCGTGTGCGGATTGAGCAGACCAACCGGTTTCATCGGGCCAAACCGCAGCGTCTCGCGCCCACGCTCGGCCATGACTTCGATCGGCAAGCAACCTTCGAAGTAGGGCGTGCCTTCCCACTGCTTGAACTCCGTCTTGGCGCCGGCCAGCAGGGCGTCGATGAAGGCGTCATACTGGTCACGGCTCATCGGGCAATTGAGATAATCCGCGCCCGTTCCAGCGGGTCCCGTTTTGTCGTACCGGGATTGGCGCCAGGCCAAGCTGAGGTCAATCGACTCGAAGTGGACGATCGGTGCGATCGCATCGAAGAAGGCGAGGGAGTCTTCGCCGGTTGCCGCGAGAAGGGCCTGGCCGAGCGCTTCCGACGTGAGCGGGCCCGTTGCGATGATGACGCTGCCCCAGCTCGTGGGCGGCAGACTTGCGACTTCGGCACGCTCGATCGTGATCAGGGGATGCGCGGACACGATTGCGGTAATATCGGCGGCAAAGCCTTCGCGATCGACCGCCAGCGCACCTCCGGCGGGTAATTTGTGGCGGTCACCTGCAGCGAGCACCAGGGAGTCCGCGCGCCGCATCTCCTCGTGCAACAAGCCAACGGCGTTCGTCGCCCACTCGTCCGAGCGGAACGAATTGGAGCATACGAGTTCCGCCAGATCACCGGTTTTGTGGGCTTCGGTCGAGCGGTTGGGCCGCATCTCGTGCAAGATCACGGGTACGTTGGCCCTTGCGAGCTGCCATGCGGCTTCCGATCCCGCAAGGCCGCCGCCGACGACGTGCACAGGTTGTAAAGATTTTGTCATGAGCGGCACCCTAAACGAAAGGCGCTGCCCTCACAAAGTCCGAACCGAGATCACGCGATGCGGGGTCGGACAAGGCCGATCAGTCCCGCCGTTTGGCGGCATCGAAAATCTTTTCACGGTCAAACGTGCCATGCGTTCCCGAGCTGAACAGGCCGATATCGACCTCGGACTTGGCAGCGGGCAGGGCGAAATCTCCGGCCAGGAACCTGGTCAGATCGCGCTTGACGGCGGCCGTCCGATCCTCGTTGCAGTAGCTTTCGGCCGTTCCGATCTTCGAGCTCACCATAGCGCGCGTAGCGTCGAAGGTTTTCTCGGCGCGCGCCGCGGCCTCGGCTCCCTGCGATGTTTCGAAGGCCAGGTAAGCCGTCCGGAGCTTGGCCGGATCGAAGTTATAGCCGCAGGTTTGCGCTTCGGCGGACGTCCGGGCGGCGCGTATCGCGCGCTCGACCGGTTCGTCAGCGGGTTTTTTTGAGGTCAGCGCGGCCGTGGTGAGGCCGGACGTGCCTGAGGAACAGGCCGCCAGACCGACAAGGGCGCCGGCCAGCACGATCCCGAGCACTCCTGATCGGCCGCATCGAGTGACCGCATGTGCGACCATCGTCGTCCCCTTCCGCCAACGGACGCATCCCACGCCGTCTCATACCACGCTGGGACAGCGGCGTTGAGACACCGACGCCACAGTTCCTGGGGAAAACGCGACAGGGGCAAGAGCTGGGCGTGACTATCGCATCAGCTTCTTCATGGCCGCATCAAGACCTTCGATCGTGAGAGGGAACATGCGCCCGCCGAGGATCTCGCTCACGAGCTTGATCGATGGTGTCCAGTTCCAGTGCTGCTCAGGCACTGGGTTTAACCACACGCAATGCTCGTAGATGCCGGTGACGCGTTTCAGCCAGGCGGCGCCGGCTTCCTCGTTCATGTGCTCGACGGATCCGCCGGGAACGGTGATCTCATAGGGGCTCATCGAGGCGTCGCCGACAAAGATGGCGCGGTAGTCGGCGGGATATTTGTGCAGCACGTCCCAGGTCGGCGTGCGTTCAGTCCAGCGACGCTTGTTATCCTTCCACAGATACTCATAAAGGCAGTTGTGGAAATAAAAGTGCTCCATGTGCTTGAACTCGGACCGGGAGGCCGAGAACAGCTCCTCGGCCAGTTTGATATGCCAGTCCATGGACCCGCCGATGTCGAAGAACATCAGCACTTTTACGGTATTGCGCCGCTCCGGGCGCATCTGGATATCGAGATAGCCCTTGCGCGCGGTGCCCTTGATCGTGCCGTCGAGATCAAGCTCGTCCTCGGCGCCCTCACGCGCGAACTTTCGCAACCGCCGCAGAGCCACCTTGATGTTGCGCGTGCCAAGCTCAACCTTGTCATCGAGGTCCTTGAATTCGCGCTTGTCCCAGACCTTTACCGCGCGAAAGTTCTTGTTCTCTTTCTGGCCGATGCGCACGCCGGCGGGATTATAGCCCTCGGCGCCAAACGGCGAAGTCCCCGCCGTGCCGATCCACTTCGAGCCGCCTTGGTGGCGTCCCTTCTGCTCGGCAAGGCGCTTCTTGAGTTCCTCCATGATCTTGTCCCAACCGCCCAACGCCTCGATCTTGGCCTTGTCCTCCTCGGAGAGGTAGAGCGAGTTGACGGCACGGAGCCATTCTTCGGGGACCTCGGCTTCAAGGGTCTCGCTCATCAGATCGAGCCCTTTGAACACGTGCCCGAACACCTGATCGAACTTGTCGAGATGCTTCTCGTCCTTCACCAGGACGGCGCGCGACAGATAGTAGAAGTGCTCGACGCGCTGATCGGCCAGATCGGCTTCCAAGGCCTGCATCAGTGACAGATATTCCTTCAAGGTGACGGGCACCTTGGCAGCCTTCAATTCGTGGAAGAAGGTGGAGAACATAACGGGCGACCGATCACGGCGGGAGGGCTGAAGCTACCCTGACCTTGCTAAAATTGGGCGGCTTGCGCAAGGCCAAGCAAGGAAGGTCTTGCCTCCGAACTTTAGAGATCGTCCGGAAGGACGCAGATCGCCAGTCGCCCGGCGATTTCAATAGGACCTTTGCCGTCAAACTTCTTGCTGGCTGCCTGCTCGATGCGCTCT
>JBKJYG010000382.1:0-3871 GCA_046715905.1 Hyphomicrobiaceae bacterium
GTGGATTCAGATGCAATTGAACCCACAGCAACCCGATCCGTTGCAGCAGAAAATCTTCAATTGGATGCCCGTGATGTTCACGTTCATGCTGGCCTCGTTCCCGGTCGGCCTCGTCATCTATTGGGCCTGGAGCAATGTGCTTTCCTTGGCCCAGCAGTATTACATCAATAAAAAGCACGGAGCCGAAATTCATCTCTGGAAGAATCTCGGCGTCGAAAAATGGGCCCAGAGGCTTGTCCGGCGTGGATGAAGGTGCGGATCGACGCGAGGAAGCACGCGCGATGGTCTCGGGCGACGTCCCCCAGCATACCGATGCGGAGCTCGCAGAGGCGGAAATGGCGTTCATGCGGCCATGGACGTTCTCGAAAAGCGTGCCCGCATTGGAGTTCTTGCCCGAAACAGATCGCTTGGAAGTTGCCTTCGCCGGTCGCTCGAACGTCGGCAAGTCGAGCCTCATCAACGCGCTGGTCAACCAGAAAGGGCTTGCCCGGGCGTCGAACACGCCGGGGCGGACGCAAGAGCTCAACTTTTTCCTGCAACTGCAAAGCCGGCCGCCGTTCTTTATCGTCGACATGCCCGGCTATGGCTTTGCGGAAGCGCCTAAATCGAAGGTCGATGCCTGGACCCAGCTCGTCAAAAATTATCTGCGGGGGCGCCAGACGCTGGCGCGCGTGTTCCTGCTGCTGGACGCACGGCACGGGGTCAAGCCCAACGATGACGAGATCATGAACCTGCTCGACGAGGTCGCCGTCACTTATCAAGTGACGCTGACGAAGATCGACAAGATCAAGCCTCACTCGGTGCCCGCCGTGATTGGACAGGTGACGGAAGCGATCCGCCGCCACCCCGCCGCCTTTCCTGTCGTGCTAGCCACGTCTTCGGAAAAAGGCATCGGGATGCCGGATCTGCGCGCCACGATTTTGAGCGTCGTGCGTGAGCGCGCGGGGATGGGACCGGCGTGAGCGCGCAGGCGACCTAAAAGCCCAGCAAGCTGGAGACGAGCTTCGGCACGTCAATTTTCAGCGCCGTCCGTAAGACTTCGAGCAAGACCACGCTGCCCAACCCGATCAACGCAAAAATGCTGGCCTGTTGAACCATGCGGCGAACGTTGGGACGCACGCGCACTGGGATGACCTGATCGGGCAGCGCGGTTTCAACGATAACGGCATCGGCGCCAATCGTGCGCGCGGAGACGGAGAGCGCGAACAGCGCCTGCCCGGCCCTTTGGGGCGCCACCGTGAACCGCCAGACGGCTTCGTCGCCGGCCATCCGCCCCGCCCCCGCAGCCTGGTCCCACTGCGTTTCCGGCGACGGCGCGTCGATCGCCAGCACACCCTTGGCCGTCCGCAGGCGCACACAGATGGCGCGGGCGACGACGGTCTCGGAGCGCAGGGACGTTGGACGCGCGCCGGGCGGCGTTGTCGATCCCGGCAACGGGGGCCTCGAGACCCGTACCTCGACCACCGTGGGCCTGTTCTGCTTCAGCCGTGATGGAATGGAGTGTGTGACGTGGCCGGTCTCGATCGCGGGGCCACGCGGTAAGGCTCGCGCCACGTCACGCCCGGACAAGTCGATGCGCGATAACGCTCGCCGCTGGTCGCTTGGGTTCGGGCCGGGCGATCGTCCGTTGCCCGTTGCCCGGTCCAACGGTGGCGCGTTCTGGGATGCCGGCAGACTTTGAGAGTTCGTCGGGTGGGCATCCGCCCATGCCGGCCATTGCGCGATATCCGAGCGGGGTTGCGCTGCGGCCGTCCGCTCCGACACGGCGGGGAGATAGTACGCCGGCGCATAGCCGTTGCTGGGCGGCGGTGGGCCCGGATGAGGCGCACTCATCGGCGTCGCCCCGGTCGGAGTCCGAGGCGGTATCGGCACGTAAGGCGGGGAGGGAGCGGGGCGCTCGCTGTCCTGAGCGCGAGACGAGGGAGCGCGCGGCTCGCGTTCGCTTCGAGCCTGCGCGTAGTCCGGCGCGTGCCCGTCCGGCATTGGATCGGCTCGGGAGCGATGATCGTGCGAAGGATCGCTGCCGCGTCCACGACCGGCGCCGCGCGCCACCCGCTCCCGAGCCGCGGCCAAAATGTCCTCAGCGTCGGCCGATGCTTCGCCCAGGGCGATTCGCTCGCCGTTCATAGGGGGTGGGGGATGGGCGTGCGCGTGGCGCGGGTTGACGGAGCGGGGATCGGCTTGCGAGAGGCGGTCGGGCATCGGGGGCGTGGGCGGGGGAGATGCCGGATGGTAGTTACTGTGGGTGTGGTGCTGAGGCTCGGGCTGTCCCGGGCGGGCAACCGGCCTCGCTGCCGCCGATCGCTGGAGTACGCGAATGGCCTGATCAAAGGTCAGGCCTTGAGCTTTGAGGAAATTCGCCGCCATGCTGCCGCCATCACCGATCAGGGCGGCAAGGACGATGGCACCGTCGATACGCGGCCGCCTGCCCTGGCGCGCGGCGAGGGTGGCGTATTTCAGAATCTGGGTGAGAGCTTGCGACACCTGCGGCTCGGTTGCGCCGCCGGCTGAATAGCGCTCGTTGATGCTGGCGAAAAATCCGCCAAGATCGTGTCGCAATCGCGCCAGGTCCAATTGGCAGGCATGCAAGACCTGAACGGCATCCTCGTCCTCGGTCAGCGCAAGCATCACGTGCTCGAGGCTGATCTGAGCGTGGGATTGACCCTTCGCGTAGTCGCGCGCTCGCAGCAGCGTCGACTGCAGCGCCTGCGACATCGGAATCCGTTCGAGCTCCTCGGTCATGCCGTAGCCTTAACAGCCTATCGCGGCGAACATGAGCCCCAAAAGAGCGAGCGCATGCAAGGGTAACCCATCCGGATCGCCCCAGTCCGTCGGCCGCTATGTGCGCTGAACGTGAACGGGGAGCCCGGTCAGCCTCCCGCGCGGTTCCAGCCGCGGCCGCCATCGCCCAGCGCTTCGTAGCCGTCCTTGGTGACGATGATGGTGTCCTCGAGCTTGATGAAGCCGCGCTTGGGATGCGGCATCGTCGTTTCGATTGAGATCACCATGCCCGCCTCGAGGGGCCGCTCCATGTCGTAGCCGGGGTAGGACATGCGCTTGTTGTTCATCAGCCGCGGGGCCTCGTGGGTGACAAGGCCCATCCCGTGCGCCATGAAATGCGCATAAGCCTTGTGCGGGGAAGCGGCAATCATCCGATCCGCCACCTCGCAGATATCGCCGCCGCGGGCGCCCGGCCGGATCGGCTTGCGGACCGCCTGCTCGACCTCCTCCACCCAGCCGAGCAAATCCTCAAGCTCGGCATCAGGCTGGCCAATGATGCCCATGCGGCAGAGGTCGCCGATGTAACCCTTGTAGTTGCCGCCTGAATCCAACGACATGATATCGCCGGCCGCGAGGCGCTGCTCCGACGGGGCACGGTTGAGACTTGTCCCAGCCGTCAACAGGCAATAATCGAATACCAGACCGCGGTTGACTTCCTCGCGCCGCAAGGCTTCGTTGACGTCGCTTTTCGTGGCGCCCGGGCGCACGTCCCGTTTGAAGACCGCCAGCATCGAGGCGACGACGCGTTCGGAGGCCTCCCTCAGATAGGAGATTTCCTGCGGTGTCTTGAGGGCCCGCAAGCGTTCCAGCGGAAACACCGCATCGACGATGTCGCAATTGCCCAGACCCTGACGCAGCACGGCCTCGCCATCGGCGGGCAGAAAGCCCGATTCGACGCCGACCCGGCGCACACCGCTGAGCTTTTTCACATGCGCCAGAGCCTGGCCCATCGTCTCCTTGCTGCCGACATCGGAGAATTCGAGCATGCGCGGCCAGAACTTGTCGACTTCCTTCTCATAGGTCTCGAGCCCGCAGCCGAAATAGGCGGCGATCTCGGGCTTGCCCCTTTGGTAGACGAGCTCGGGGAGAT
>JBKJYG010000383.1:0-2581 GCA_046715905.1 Hyphomicrobiaceae bacterium
GCTGAGCAGCATTTCCCGCTGCTTGTCAGCCATTATAATTCGTCTCCATGCGCCATCTCGCGCGGCTTTGGGGAAATGAACGCGCATTGATCGATAGTCGAGAGCTTGCCGGTTATCGCTACTTTTCCCTTTGGCGGGGGCGACACCTTCTGGACGCTCCTTCAGGATACGGGCTCGTGGTCAATCCCAGAAAGGTCTTGAGGCCTCACGCTTCGCATCTTCGAGGGAAATGCCGATGTCGGAGAGCTGGCGGTCATCACGCACCAGCAATGCCCGCCTCTGTTGGCATTTCTGGTTCCACAGCCTGATGCGCCCGAACACACGGACGATCCGGGGCAGAAGCTTGGTCTTGACTGTCTGAGCGTCGCTCGTCTGCTTGAAAATGCAATTGAAGCCCAAGTGACGCTGAAAGGCGTGCGCCATGTGCATGCCTCCTTATTGGCCGCGTCTATTCGGATAGCCAAATTTCTATCCGTCGGACCGGCTTGCCCACAAAGCATCGTTTCTCTACCCTGCCTCAACTTTTCTCATGACATAGGCCCGCTCATGCTCCGCCGCCTGCCGTCCCTCAACGCTTTGAAGGCATTTGAAGCTGCGGCACGTCATGAGAGTTTTACGCGCGCCGCCGAAGAGCTTTGCGTTACGCAGGGGGCCGTCAGCCATCAGGTGAAGGCGCTCGAGGGCGAACTCGGGTTCAAGCTGTTCAATCGCGAACGTCAAAGGCTCGTCATCACCGACGCCGGGCGGGAATATCTCAATGTCGTGCGCGATGCATTTGATCGGATCGCGCTCGGCACGGCGCGGCTCACGCAGCGTCAGTCGTCGGGCGTACTCACAGTCAGCACGTCGCCGGATTTTGCGGCAAAGTGGCTCGTGCACCGGCTGGGCCGCTTTTCGGAATTGCACCCCGATATCGATCTGCGGATAGCGGCGTCAATGCACCACGTCGATTTCGCGCGTGAGGATGTCGACATGGCAGTTCGTCACGGCAGCAGAGATGCCAGCTGGAGCGGACTAAACGGCGTGCGGCTAACGGCCGAGTGCTTGTTCCCCGTTTGCAGCCCTACGCTTTTGTCAGGACGCGCGCGGGCCCACAAGGCAGCCAACGTCCTGAAGATGCCGCTCCTGCATCTGGACGATCATTCGGGCTGGCGGCGGTGGATGGAAGCCGCAAAGCTCAAACCACAAAAGCCACTACAGGGCCTCGTGATGAACCACGCGAGCATGGTTATCGATGCAGCGGTGAACGGTCAGGGGATTGCGCTTGCGCGCACCACACTTGCCGCCTGGGACCTGATCAACAAGCGGCTGATCGCACCATTTTCAGATACACTCCCGCTGTCGAGAGCCTATTGGATCGTGGCTCCCCACGCGACAGCCGAGCTTCCGAAAATATCGGTGTTCCGCAACTGGCTGCTGGCCGAGGCTGCGGGAGATCACGATCGGGTCCGGAACGTCACTTCGACTTGACTGGGGGTAGATGATGAACCTGTGGCCGCAGATACGTCTCGCATCTCGGCGTCTGCAATCCCGTCCCCCACCAACTATTCGTCCGCTTTCGACCCCGGATGAGGACCGGCTTGGGCCATACGCGTCAATCCGGCGCCGTTATCGTCATGCGGATGTACCCCGGGATTGCTGCCGTCGTGCTGCAATGGAACGTCGAAGCAGGTCGCAACTGGCGATCCCGATCTATGGCAAGCATACATGCCGGCTATCGCTCCGCGATTGCCATACACGGCGACTTCGATGTCGGCTAAACTCGGGTCATGCTGACGCGACGGCTTGATCACAGTTGTTTCGGTCGAAGTGGTTCCGATACCGTCCGTCGAAACTTCGACGTCACGGGCCAGTTGCCGATATTTTTTCGTCGCTTACACTTTGTGTGCCGCGACCACATCCTCGTTCCATTCGAGGCCGACGCCCGGCACATCTGGGATGTGCAAGTGACCGTCTTTGATGGCATAGGGCTGACGGAGAATTGGGTCGGCCCAGTCCTGCCATTCGAGCCAATGGGCTGTCTCGGTGACGCGCATGACATGGGCTGCGACCTCTGGATAAAGATGCGTCGACATTGGGATGCCGGCGGCGCCAGCGATCGCGGCCGCCCGCATCCATCCCGTCACACCGCCGATGCGCATGAAGTCCGGCATGACGAGATCGCAGGCTTTGCGCTGCAGCGCCTTGTGCATCTCACGCGGACCGTAAAAGTTCTCGCCGATCTGCAGCGGCGTCCTCAATTCGGCCGCGAGCCGAGCATAGCCGTCGAGATTATCGTAGACGATCGGCTCTTCGATCCACGCCAATCCATGGTCATCGATCATGTGGCACCGCTGAAGGGCCTCGGCCAAGGTGAGCCCTTGATTGAAGTCGATCATCAGATGCATGTCGCCGCCAACCGCTTTCCGCACGGCATCGAGTGTTGCCAAATCATCGGCGATGCGTTCCCGACCGAGCCTGAGCTTCAAGCCGGTGAACCCGCCCTCGTCGCGCAGTTCGAGCGCTTCGGCGGCGACCGCCTCGGGTGATTTCAGCCAGAGTCCGTTGCTGTTGTAAGATTTCACCGGCCCCACCGTACCGC
>JBKJYG010000384.1:0-7960 GCA_046715905.1 Hyphomicrobiaceae bacterium
CTTCGGCAATCGGCGCCAAGCCATCGACACTGTGCAGGACGCCCTTGCAGAAATAAAAGCCGATCAAGGGTGCCGTTTCCCGATAATAAGCCACCAGCCGAGTGGTGACGGTTTCAGCATTATCGTCGGCGCGTCGCGTGAACTCCGTGGCGCCGCAGACGTCGCAAACGCCCCGAACGAGCGGTCGCTTGAAGCGATCGTGGTACCCCTCGCCACATTTGGCACAGGTGTAGCGACCCACGATCCGCTCGACCAGCTGGTTATAGTCAACCTTGAGGTCGATCACGGCGTCCATTTTCTTGTGTTTGCTCTGCAGCAGATCCTCGAGCGCAGCGGCCTGATGCAGGGTGCGGGGGAAGCCGTCCAGAATAAAACCGTTGCTGCAATCGGGCTGCTCGATACGGTCCGAGATGATCGAGATGACGATTTTATCCGTGACGAGGTCGCCACGTTCCATCACCGCTTTGACTTGCAGACCGAGCGAAGTCCCAGCCTTCGACGCCGCCCGCAGCATGTCTCCCGTCGACAATTGCACCAGACGGCGCTTGACGGCGATGGCCTTCGACTGAGTGCCCTTGCCCGCCCCCGGCGGCCCCAGCAGGATGAGGTTCATCAACTCCTCCGCCCGCCGCGCGACGCGCCCCGGAGCTTCGCCTTCTTGATCAAGCCCTCGTATTGATGCGCCAGAAGATGGCTTTGCACCTGCGCCACCGTGTCCATGGTGACGCTCACCGCGATCAGCAGCGACGTGCCGCCGAAGTAAAACGGTACGGCCCAATAGGAGATGAGGATCTCAGGGAGCACGCAGACCAGCGCCAGGTACAAGGCGCCCACGACCGTAATGCGCGTCAGCACATAGTCGATGAACTCGGCGGTCTTGGCGCCCGGCCGTATGCCCGGAAGAAACCCGCCATACTTGCGCAGATTGTCGGCTGTATCGGCCGCGGGTACGACGACGCCGGTGTAAAAGAACGCGAAGAATACGATCAGCAGCACGTAGACCAACAGATACAGCGGCTGCCCGCGGCCCAGCAGAGCCACGATGTTGTTCAGCCATTCCGGCCCGGTGCCCTGGAGAAACTGCGCTGCCGTGATCGGCAGCAGCAGCAGCGATGAGGCAAAGATCGGCGGGATCACCCCCGCTGAATTCAGCTTCAGCGGCAAGTGCGAGGCCTCGCCCTGGAACATCTGATTGCCGACCTGCCGTTTGGGATATTGGATCAACAACCGCCGTTGCGCGCGCTCCATGAACACGATCGCCGCCACCGTCACCAGCATCAGCACGAGCAGTCCGAGCAGCAATGGCGTGGCCAAGGCTCCGGTCCGCGCCAGCTCGAACAGGCCCGCGATCGCGCTCGGCAACCCCGCCACAATGCCGGCGAAGATGATCAGCGACGTACCGTTGCCCACGCCGCGCTGCGTGATCTGCTCGCCAAGCCACATCAGGAACATGGTCCCGCCAACCAGCGTGATGACCGTCGAGATTCGGAAAAACCACCCGGGTTCAAAGACCACGTTGCCGACCGATGACCGTTGCGCCTCAAGGCCGATGGCAATGCCGTAAGCCTGGAAGGCCGCCAGTCCGACGGTCAAGTAGCGCGTATACTGGTTGATCTGCTTGCGTCCCTGCTCGCCCTCTTTCTTGAGGGCCTCCAGAGACGGCACGATCGACGTCATCAGCTGCATGATGATCGACGCCGAGATGTAGGGCATGATGTTCAGAGCGAAAATCGCCATCCGCTCGATGGCGCCACCCGCGAACAGGTTGACGAGGCCGAGGATGCCCTTCGAGCTGTTGCTGAAGGTCTCGGCGAAGGCCGCCGGATTGATGCCCGGCATCGGAATGAACGTGCCGAGCCGATAGACCAACAGCGCCGCCAGCGTGAACCACAGACGCTTCTTGAGATCTTCGGCTTTGGCGAACGCCCCGAAATTCAGGTTCGAGGCCAATTGTTCGGCAGCGGATACCATGACGTACCTGGCTCCTCGGCGCTGCGTCCGGCCTCAGGACCTGAGGACGTGTGACGCCAGCGAAATTAACAGACGACGCGGCTTCAGCGTGACATCATCGTTTCAAACGGGAACTCACGGACGTCAGGCCAGCGCCTTGTCCCCAGCAGAGGGGCGGCCCTGGCCGCGCAACCCTGCCGAAACAGACTCACTCTTGCGCGCCGGCGCCTTTCTTCTGTCCACCTTTGATCTTCTTCGCGGCCGACTTGGCGCGCTTCTTTTCATCGGCCTCGAGCACTTTGGCCACAATAAGATCGACCCGGCCGCCGGCCTTTTCAATCGCCTCTTTAGCCGAGGCCGTCGCATGGTGGACGTTGAAATTCAACTTGGCCTTCAGTTCACCGTTGCCCAGCAGACGGACGCCGTCACGTTCGCGACGGATCACGCCGGCCGCAACCAGCGCCGCGCCATCCACGGCCTTCGAGGCGTCGAGGCGCCCCGCGTCAACGGCCTGCTGCAAGCGCTCCAGGCTGACCTCGTTGTACCGGCGCGGGTTGATCGGTTTGAAGCCGCGCTTTGGCAAGCGCCGATGCAGCGGCATCTGACCGCCTTCAAAGCCGCCGAGCCGCACGCCCGACCGCGCCGTCTGACCTTTGCCGCCGCGACCGCCGGTCTTACCCACGCCCGACCCGATCCCACGGCCAATCCTGACCCGCAGCTTCGTCGATCCGGCATTATCTTTGATATCATTGAGCCGCATCGGACCCTGCTCCTAATCTCTCGACGGACGTAAGCTGTCGCGGCTTTGTCGTGCTTCGTCGCTCAGCCGAGCGTCGTCAGGCCTTCTCGTCAACCACACGCACCAGATGGCGAATCTTGTGGATCATGCCGCGCACCTCGGGCGTGTCCTTCAGCGTCCGGCGCCGGCGGATCTTGTTGAGGCCGAGGCCCTTCAGCGTGTCCGTCTGCTTTTGCGGCCGCCGAATTGCGCTGCGGAACTGCTCAACGGTGACGGTCTTGCCGTCCGGCGTCTTCGTATCTGCCATCTTCACGTCACCTCGTTGCCTCGAGCATCAACCGCGCTCGAGGGCTCTGCACACGACCGCGGCATCGCCGCGGCATCCTCAACCGGCGCTGTCCTGAGCACCCTCGGTCGTATCGCCGGCCTGGTCGCGGCGACGGGATACGATCTCCGACACCTTCTTTCCCCGGCGAGCCGCCACGCCACGCGGATTTTCCTGCGCCTTCAGCGCATTCACGGTCGCACGCACCATGTTGTAGGGATTGCTTGAACCGAGGGACTTGGCCACCACGTCGCGAACGCCCAGCATTTCGAACACGGCGCGCATCGGCCCGCCGGCGATGATGCCGGTACCCGGAGGCGCCGCGCGCAAGATGACCTTGCCCGCCCCGTGCTGGCCGGTGCTGTCGTGATGCAGGGTCCGCTTGTCGCGCATGGGGATGCGCACGAGGGCGCGCCGGGCGGCTTCCGTCGCCTTGCGAATGGCCTCGGGCACCTCACGCGCCTTGCCGTGGCCAAAGCCGACCTGGCCGCCCTGATCGCCCACGACGACGAGCGCCGCGAACCCGAAGCGCTTGCCGCCCTTGACGACTTTCGCCACGCGATTGAGGGCGACGAGCTTGTCAGCAAACTCGCCCTTGCCGTCGTCCCGATCGCGATCTCGCGATGGATTGCGTGCCACGTTGTATTCCTTTCAAATCAGAAGCTGAGACCGCCCTCGCGAGCGGCGTCGGCCAGCGCTTTGACGCGCCCATGAAACAGGTAGCCGCCACGATCAAACACCACCGAGGTCACCCCGGCGCTCTGGGCCCGCTTGGCAATCAGCTTGCCGACTTCCGCGGCGGCCGCCTTATCGGCGCCGATCTTCAATGTCCCTCGAAGCTCCTTGTCCAGGCTCGACGCAGCGGCGACCGTCACACCCTTCGCGTCGTCGATCACCTGAACGTAGATATGCTTGGAGGATCGGAACACCGACAGGCGCAAGCGGTCACCGGCGACCTTCTTCAAGGTTCGGCGCACCCGCATGCGGCGCCGCTGGAACAGAGTGTCGTGCGCGCTCATGGCGATGCCCTTTATTTCTTCTTGCCTTCTTTGCGCAGGATGAACTCGCCTTGATAGCGCACGCCCTTGCCCTGATAGGGCTCGGGTTTGCGATAGGCGCGCAATTCCGCGGCCACCTGACCGACCTGCTGCTTGTCGATACCGGAGATCTTGATGATGGTATCTTTCTTCGGTCCTTCGAGCTGAACCGTGATGCCGGCGGGAATGGGATACAGCACGTCATGGCTGTAACCCACCTGCATCTGCAGGTCCTTGCCCTTCATCGTGGCGCGGAAGCCGACGCCGTGAATCTCGAGCGTGCTGGAATAGCCCTCCACCACGCCCTTGACCTGGTTTTCGATCAGCGTTCGCGACATGCCCCACATCGAGCGCGCCGTCTGGGACTCATCGCGTGGCGAAACCGCGAGACCAGCATCAGTCTTCTCGACGCTCACCTGGTCTGGCAGGGTGAACGAAAGTTCGCCCTTGGGACCCTTGACCTTGACCTTCTGGCCCTCGACCGTGGCTTGCACGTTGGCTGGGACCAAGACCGGCTTTTTGCCGATGCGCGACATGACTATTCTTCGCTCCGTCTCACTCGTGATCCGCTCTCTGGATCAGAATACATTACACAGAATTTCGCCGCCGACTTTTTCCTCGCGCGCGCGGTTGTCCGACATCACGCCTTTCGGCGTGGACAGGATCGCAACGCCCAGACCGTTGGCGACATTGGGCAGGTCGCGCATCGCCGAGTAGACGCGCCGGCCCGGCGTCGAAACCCGCTGGATCTCTCGGATCGCGGGTTGACCGTTGGTGTACTTCAACTCGATTTCGAGTTCACTCAGACCAAGCTTATGATCCGTGCGCGTGTAGCCGCGGATATAGCCTTCTTCGGCCAGAACGTCGAGCACCCGCGCGCGCAGGTTTGAGGCTGGGCTGGTCACCTTGGGGCGTCGCCGCTGCTGCGCGTTGCGGATGCGGGTCAGCATATCGCCGAGGGGATCGTTGATCGACATGACGGATCTCCTTACCAGCTCGACTTGGTCATGCCGGGCACCAGGCCCTGGCTCGCCAGCTCGCGCAATTGATTGCGACACAGCCTGACCTTGCGATAATACCCCCGCGCCCGTCCTGTCAGTTCGCAGCGATTGCGAATGCGGGTTTTGGACGAGTTGCGCGGAAGCTGGGCCAGCTTCATGCGCGCCTGGAACCGCAGTTCCGGCGGATGCTTGCTGTCGTTGGCAATGTCCTTCAGTTTCGCCCTTTTTTCGGCAAACTGGGCGACGAGCCGGCGCCGGCGATTGTTCTTTTCGACTGAGCTTTTCTTGGCCATCAGATCCTCCAAGACCCACTTATCGGTTGCACCGAGGTTAGGTCCTAGCTGCGGAAGGGGAAATTGAAGGCCCGCAGCAGCTCGCGCGCCTCATCATCGTTACCAGCGGTCGTGCAGACGATCACGTCCATGCCCCAGATCTGATCGATCTTGTCGTAATCGACTTCCGGAAACACGGTGTGCTCTTTCAGCCCGAACGCGTAGTTGCCACGCGTATCGAAGCTTTTCGGATTGAGACCGCGAAAGTCCTTGACGCGCGGCAGCGCAATCGTGACCAGCCGATCGAGAAACTCATACATGCGATCGCCGCGCAGCGTGACCTTGGCACCAAGCGCCATGTTCTCGCGCACCTTGTACGTCGCAATCGACTTGCGCGCCCGCGTGATCACCGGCCGTTGCCCGGCGATCAGAGCAAGATCGCTGGCCGCATTTTCGACCTTCTTGCGATCTGCCACCGCTTCGCCGATGCCCATGTTGAGCACCACCTTGTCGATCCGGGGCACCTGCATCGGATTCTTATAAGAGAAGGCCTTGGTCAGCGTTTCGCGAACCGTCTTCTCATAGAGTGATTTCAGCCGCGGCTTGTAACCGGCAGGCCTTGGCGCAGCGGCGGCCTTCTCGGCCGGCGCATCGGCTTTGCGGCGGCTCCGAGCCCCGGCTTCGCCCTTGCCGGGAGCCTTCGCCGCCCCGTCCTTGCCGGCGCCACCCTTGGCATCAGCCGCAGCCCTGGCCTGCTTTGGTTTCTCTTTGTCGGCCATCGTCACTTCCTCTCCGGGATGAGCTCACCGGAACGCTTGGCAAATCGAACCTTCTTGCCATCGGTCAGAAATCTGAAGCCGACACGAGTGGGCTTGCCGTCTTTCGGATCCTCGAGCGCCAGATTGGACAGTTGGATCGGCGCCTCCTTGGAGATGATCCCGCTTTCCTGGGTGGCTGATTGCTTTTGATGCCGACGCATCATGTTCACGCCCCGCACCAGCGCGCGGTTTTCCTTGGGCCGCATCTCGATAACCTCACCGTGCTTGCCCTTGTCGCGGCCGGCGAGGACGATGACGTGATCGCCCTTCTTGAACTTCAGTGACGGCATCAGAGGACCTCCGGTGCCAAAGACATGATCTTCACGTGTTTACGGGCGCGCAATTCGCGCGTAACCGGGCCGAAGATGCGGGTGCCGACGGGATCGCCCTGCGGGTTGATCAGAACCGCTGCATTGCGATCAAATCGGATCAACGACCCATCGGGACGACGAACACCCTTCGCGGTGCGCACGATGACGGCTTTCATGACCTGGCCCTTCTTCACCCGGCCGCGCGGAATGGCTTCTTTCACCGAGACCACGATCGTGTCGCCGATGGTCGCATACTTCCGCTTGGAGCCGCCCAGCACCTTGATGCACTGGACACGGCGCGCGCCTGAGTTGTCGGCGACGTCGAGGCTCGATTCCATCTGGATCATCGGGCGATCCTTTACCTTTCACCGGAGCCAGCCGGCCCCTCGTCTTCAATTGCAGCGACCGTATTCGCCAGAGTGCGGCGAACGACTTCGCCAGTGATCCTTCACGTCGGCATCCGTGGTCAGGCGGTCTGCCTCAGCACCACCCACCGCTTGTTCTTGGAAATCGGCGCGCTTTCCTCGATCCAGACCTTGTCGCCGATCTTGGCGGCATTGGCCTCGTCGTGGGCGTGGTATTTCTTCGAGCGGCGAACCGTTTTCTTGAACAGCGGATGCGTGAACCGGCGCTCGACTTCGACCACCACTGTCTTCGCATTCTTGTCGGAAACCACGACGCCTTGCAGCACTCGCTTCGGCATGATCTCGTTCCTTGTCTCAGCCCTTGGCTGCTTGGGTCGCACCGCGCTTCTGGCGCGCCACCGTCAGAACACGGGCAATGTCCCGGCGAATGAGCCGGACCCGCGCGGTATTTTCGAGCTGGCCCGACGCACGCTGAAAGCGCAGGTTGAACTGCTCCTTTTTCAGCTTGATCAGCTCCTCGTCGAGCTGATCGGGAGTCAGATCCTTGAACTTCGCGGTGGCGGCCATAGCACTCCTCGACCTCGATGTCGTTTTGCGGCGGACCTGCCGCTTAGAGAATTCGCGTCACGATGCGCGTCTTCACCGCAAGCTTGGCGGCGCCAAGCTCCAAGGCTTCGCGCGCAATCTGATCGGACACGCCGTCGAGCTCGAACATGATGCGTCCCGGCTTGACACGCGCGACCCAAAGCTCAGGCGAACCCTTGCCCGAACCCATCCGCACTTCGGCCGGTTTCTTCGACACCGGGATATCGGGAAAGATCCTGATCCATACCCGGCCCGCACGCTTCATGTGCCGCGTAATGGCGCGACGTGCCGCCTCGATCTGGCGTGCGCTGAGGCGCTCCGGCTCGATCGCCTTGAGCCCATGCGAGCCGAAATTGAGCGACGTACCGCTTTTCGACTGACCATGGATCCGGCCCTTGAAGGCCTTCCGGAATTTTGTGCGCTTCGGTTGCAACATATTGTGTGTCCTGATGCGAGCGCCGTTACCGGACGCCTGTTGGAGTGGGTGCCTTGCGCCACTGCTATGTCTGTCGACGCTAGGTTCGCTCCCGGTCACCGCGCGGGCCGCGGTCGCCGCG